>JBBTJH010000160.1:0-10301 GCA_038059555.1 Pseudomonadota bacterium
ACCAAGGTCGATGCGCGCCTTGTTCCGCTGACGACCCCAGAGGCGGCAATTGACGTCGACAAGCCCGAAGACCTAGTTCTGGTCCGGAACATTCTGGCGCTCGACTGATATTTTCAAGCGCGGCGGACGATCCTGAAGCCGCCCTTGACCACGCTTTCGTCGCCTTACCGCAGCTCATGCGTCGATCAGCGTCTTGCGCGGAAAAATTCCCGAAGCATCGCCGCGGATTCTTCGGCATAGGGGCCGTGTAGAATTTCGGGGCGCCAGTGACAGGTCGGCTGCTCAAAGAATTTGGGACCATGAAGGACGGCGCCGCCTTTCGCATCTTCCGCCGCAAAGATCAGCTTCGAAATGCGCGCATGCGAAATCGCGCCGGCGCACATGGCGCAGGGTTCAAGGGTCACATAAAGTGTCGCGCCGGACAGTCGATAATTTCCAGTTATCTTCGCCGCTTCACGTAACACGAGGATTTCCGCGTGAGCTGTCGGGTCGCAGGAGCTGATCGGTGAATTGCCGGCTGAGGCGAGAATATTTCCGTCCGCGTCCGCCAGAACGGCGCCGATCGGCGCCTCACCGGAAGCGCCGGCTGCGCGAGCCTCGGCAAGTGCGCGCTCCATCATTTTGCTTTCCTGCTCGGCGTTCATTTCCGCTTTTTAGGCAACGCCCCATTTAGACGCCAGTTTTTTATGTTAGCAGATTTACTCGTCGCTCGGACGGCGCAATCCGGACCGTAACGCCCGCATCGAATGCGATCACATCGTCTTCAATGCCATCAGCGAATACAGCGCCCCTGGTCATGTGCGACTCGATAATCAGCGGCGTCTTGACCGACACCTCGCCAGAGACGATTGTCGCGAAGAACCCGCGACCGGGCCATGCCTCCCTCACCTGAAATTTGAGCAATTCCGCCGAGGGATCAAAGGCTGCGGCATCGCCAAGCATGGATCTCAGCCAACCAGTAGAGCCTGACCCAGTGGACGCAATCAGCCCTGATGAAGATTGGAGTTCGCATTTAGACTCATGCGTCAACCGGTATCTGGCCGATTGATGGGTCAGCGCGCCAACGAATATTTCGTTGAATCCACGCAAGGTCTGGCCGTCGTCTGAAGTCGCCTCAGCCAACACGACGCTTCGCGCTGGACGGCGTCGCGCGACGATTTCTGGCAGCGCGCGAATAAAGGTGTCGATCGTAAATGGAAGCAGCGCGCCTTCAAATGCCGCAGGATCGGGATTCACCCCGACGAGCGGTTGGCCGTCAAGATACTTGCCAACATTGGCGACCAGGCCGTCCTGACCTAACGCAATTACGAGATCGCCCGGATCAAACACGAATTGTGCGACGAGAGAGCGATCAAGTTCAATTATCTGGATATCGCGCGGCAGCGCTCGCCTGATGCGATCAAGCCCGACAGATTGTGTCTCATCAGTAGAAACCGCGCGTTCGAAATCGCTTTCTCCGCCGCGAGCGCGCTTCATCATGAAGGCCGCCTGCTGGGTTGTTCCGTAACGACGCTCGAGAGCAATCTTGTCCGACGGCCTCGTCAATATGACGACTCGCTCGTGCATAGTCATTTCACCTCAAACGACTGCGCAATCCTTTCAAGCGCGTCCCCGGATAATGTCAGCGAAGTGAGTGAGGAATTCACGCTCGCCCAATCTTTCAAACCAATAGCGGCGATTGTCGCCGGAGCAAGATCGACCCATGGCTGAAGGCGAAGACGTTCGGATTCCGAGGACGCTTCCGCTTCCGCTTTTAAGGTAGCGGTGCGCGCTTCAGCGAGTTTCAGCTTTTCTCCCTCAAGCACCATGGCATTGGCTAGCGCGACTCGCGCAAGCGCCACAGCATTTTCTTCATTCCGCATTTTAAGAACGTGTTCGTCATTCGCCGCCGCTCGCCGTCGCTCAAATACCGCTGAATCAGCCTCTCGGAGCAATTGTTCGCGTATGTCCGCTTCAAGCGCCTTCCGGATTTCCGGCGCTGGGCGTATCGACAACACTAGCACGCGATCGACTGAGACCCCGGCGGCCGACACGCCGTCGTCGGCCCTTATCGCAGTCATGATCGCGGCGCTTAGGTCATTCGATTTCGTCAATGCGCCATCTAGCGTTGCTTGCGCCAACATCTCTCGCGCCGCAGTCTGCGCAATCGCCTTAAGGCGTTCAGATACCTGCTTCATCGGTTCACCGCGATGAAGCATGGAGTTCATGTTGACCGAAAAATCCTGCCGCCGGATGGCGGCAGCCGGATCGTTTATGCGATGCGATATCAGTCCCTGAATCGTAATCGTCTGAAAGTCTGCCGAAACGCCTTCGATAGCGAAAACGTCATCGCGCGCATCGGTAGGAACGACGGCCACGGTCGCAAAAGGCGCGAACAAGGCGCCCGATAGGCCAGGGCCCTCATGCGCCAACTTGCCGCCCGAATATAAGAATACATAGTCGGTTGCGCGCGACTTGATAAATTGCCAGCCGAGCATACGCTCTCCCTGCGATTGAATTCATGGGAGACTACGCTGATTTCGGCTATTGGCAATCAGCCCGCCTTTTAGGCGGCATCCGCCGATTTCGCCAGCGCCGCCGGTTTTTCTGCGAGGCAAAACGCCGTGACGCCCGCGAGGCGGTTGAACGGAAACAGCGTCGCTCTTTCAAGATCGTGGACGCCGATCATCGCCTTGGTCAGCCATTCGGGTGCTGGCTTCAAAGCGCTTTCTTTTGCTTCCTTCTCGCCGTTCAGAGCGCGGTCCGCGATGCGCATCGCCGCGACGGCTGGAAAAAGCATGCCGAAGAAATACCGAAGCGTAACCGGTTCGAGCCCGGCGGCGCGGACCGAGCGCTCAAGCGTTTCCAGCGAGTAGCGGCGGCGATGTTCAAGAAAGTCGTCATGCGACGACCAGAGAAAGTTGAACGCCGGCACGGAGATCAGGAATTTCGTTCCGGGGGCCGACATGCGCGCGTATTCGGCAATCAGCGCGACGTCGTCATCGACATGCTCGATAACATCGATCATGAGAACGAGCGGCGCGTCGGATTGGGTGACCGATCGCACATAGTCGATAGGGCCGGCCTCATCCTGGCTGAGAAACTCATCCGAGTAATTCGGGTCAACGCAGACCGAACTCTCCGCGACGCCGCTCTCCGTCAGCATCCGCGAAAAGACGCCGGAGCCTGCACCGACGTCGAGGATCGACGCAAAAGGCCCCTCGCCGATCAGCGACCGGATCGCTTTACCCTTCGAGATATAATACCAGTGGGACGCGGGATCGCCGCCGATCGCCTGTTCTTCTTTCAGATCCATGCCGCCCTCGACAACTCATCGCCTCAGCGAGCATAAGACCGCCACGCCCTTAAGGACGAATTAACCATGGCCGCGAAATCGGCGGAAAAAGAAGGTCTGGATAAAGACGGGGAGCGCATCGCCAAATATCTGGCGCGCGCGGGCGTCGCGTCCCGGCGCGAGGCGGAAAAACTGATCGAGCAGGGAATTGTCACGGTCGACGGAAAGGTGCTGACGACGCCGGCCTTTAAGGTGCTTCCGGGCATGGACGTGCGAGTTGACGGCACGCGGGTCAAAACAAAGGAGCCGCCGCGGCTGTGGCGATATCACAAGCCGACGGGGCTGGTGACGACCCATAAGGACCCTCAGGGTCGGCCGACCGTGTTCGATGCGATTGGCGAGCGCTTGCCGCGAGTGATCTCCGTCGGAAGGCTCGATCTTACGACCGAAGGGCTGCTCCTCCTCACCAATGACGGGGCGCTCGCCCGCCAGCTTGAACTCCCGGCGAATGCCTGGGTTCGGCGCTATCGTATTCGCGCCTATGGCAAGACCGATCAAAAGGCGCTCGACGCGCTTGGCGCCGGCGTCACCATCGAAGGGGTCGAGTACAAGCCGATCAAGGCGACGATCGACCAGACCAAGGGCGGGAATGTCTGGATAACCGCGTCGATTACGGAAGGCAAAAACCGCGAGATCCGGAAGGTGATGGATCACCTTGATTTGAAAGTGAACAGGCTGATCCGCACCGCCTTCGGCCCGTTCCAGCTCGGCGGGCTTGAAGAGGGCGCCATCGAAGAAATTCCTTCAAAGCAGTTGAAAGAGCAACTCGGCAAAAAGACCTGCGAAGCGCTGGGGATCTGAACGATGGCGGATATCGTCAATTTGAACCGGGCCCGGAAAAAGAAGGCCGCTGCGGCGAAAGTGAAAACGGCGGAAGAAAATCGCACGAAGTTCGGCAGGACTAAAGGTCAAAAGGCGCGCGAGGAAATGGAGCAAGCGCGGCGTAAACTTGATCTGGATGGAAGCGAACTTGACAACTGACGCCAATGGCAACTCTTTTTGATACCTACGTCATCATTGATTGGTCCGCAGCTAATACGCCAAGGTTTGGCAAGGACTCGATCTGGATCTGTGAAGTGCTGAATCTTGATCCGAAATTGTGTGATCAGTCGCCGCTGAACATAGGCACGCGAAGCGAGGCCATGAACTGGCTCACAGCCTTCTTGCGCACCCAAATTCGATCCGGTCGCAAAGCGTTTGTCGGCTTCGATTTCCCTTTTGGTTTTCCCGCCGGCGTAGCTTCAAAGATCGCCGGCAACGCAAAATGGGACGCGTTGTGGGCGTTCCTGCATGACGGGATACGTGATGACATAGACGGTAAGCCCAATCGCTCAAATCGGTACGAGTTTGCAAACACTCTCAATCGGGATGTATTCGGGGAGCCTGTTTTTTGGGGGCGCCCTTACCAGCACTCTTATTCTCATTTGCCCGCCAAAAAAGACCCTTCGAAATTCCGGGCCGCCATGGAGTTTCGTATTACTGAAAAGCGGTTCCGGCCTGCGAAGCCCGTGTGGCAACTTGCTTACAACGGCGCTGTTGGCTCGCAGGCTCTACTTGGTATCGCGCGGCTTGAAGCGCTCCGACGGCAATTCAACTCGTGTCTCGCGATTTGGCCGTTCGAGACCAGCTTTGCTGAAAATCTTTCTGCGCCCATCATAATTGCGGAGATTTATCCGTCGCTGCTTGATGTTCAACCCGATGACGGCGAGGTGAAAGATCGCGCACAGGTCCGGTTGCTTGCTCGTCGTTTTGCAGAGCTCGACGCTTCAGGCGAGCTCCTCAATCGAATGTCGAGGCCGCGCGAAGTCGGCGCAGATGATCACAATCGCATTTTGCTAGAAGAAGGCTGGATTGTCTCGCCATGAGTGAAATCTAGTGCGTATCATCGGCGGAAAATTCTCAGGGCGAACGATTGCAGCGCCAAAGGGACGCGAAACGCGACCGACCGCCGATCGGGCTCGCGAGTCGCTTTTCAATATCCTCCTCCACAAGGCTGATTTCGACATCACCGGCGCGCGAGTCATTGATCTTTTTGCGGGGTCTGGCGCTCTTGGTTTTGAAGCGATGTCGCGCGGGGCGGAATTTTGCCTTTTTGTCGATACCGATGCTGACGCGCGCGGCGCCATCCGGGACAATATTGAAGCGCTCGGACTGTTCGGCAGCACGCGCCTGCATCGGCGCTCTGCGGTACTCCTTGGACCAAAGCCTGCGGGCGTCGGCCCCGCGTTCACTCTCGCCTTCCTTGATCCTCCCTATGGGAAAGATCTGGTTCCGGGGGCGCTCGCTTCCCTGAAGGCTGGTTCATGGCTTGCCGACGGCGCGCTCGTGATCGTGGAACAAGGCAAAACCGAAGACCCCGCGAGCCTGCCGGGGTTCGAAGTAGAGGACAGGCGCAATTACGGCGCCGCACAAATAGGCTTCTACCGCTTCCGCGCTTGATCCCGGATCACGGACATAGATAGGGTCCTGCGCCATTGCCGAATGAGTTGGGGCCCTTCATGACATCCGATATTGAAATCGCTCGCAAAGCGAGACTGCTTCCGATCAGGGATGTCGGCGCGAAATTGGGTCTCGATCCGGATTTGATCATTCCCTATGGACGCTCGAAAGCGAAAATCGACGTCGAAAAGCTGGGCGATCTGAAAGCGCGCGAGAAAGGCGCGCTGATCCTTGTCACAGCCATCAACCCGACGCCCGCCGGCGAGGGCAAGACGACGACGACGGTCGGGCTAGGGGATGCTCTCAATCGCATCGGCAAGAAAGCAGCGATCGTTTTGCGCGAACCGTCACTTGGCCCCTGCTTTGGCGTCAAAGGCGGCGCGACTGGCGGCGGCATGGCGCAAGTCGTCCCCATGGATGACATCAATCTCCATTTCACAGGCGATTTTCACGCGATCACGACCGCCCACAATTTGCTCTCGGCGCTGCTCGATAACCATCTGAATTACGGCAACGCCCTCGATTTTGACCCGCGCAAGATCGCCTGGCGGCGCGTGATGGACATGAACGATCGCAGCTTGCGCGAGATCGTCATCGGGCTTGGCGAGAATAACGGCGTCGTGCGCCAGACGGGGTTCGATATCACGGTCGCGTCGGAAGTGATGGCGATCTTGTGCCTTTCTGAAAACCTCGACGATCTGCGCCGCAGGCTCGGCGCGATCATCATAGGCGCCCGGCGCGACAAGTCGCCGATTTTCGCCCGCGATCTCAAGGCGGAGGGCGCGATGACTGCGCTCCTCAAGGATGCGATCAACCCGAACCTCGTTCAAACGCTCGAGAACAACCCGGCAATCCTGCACGGCGGGCCGTTCGCCAATATCGCGCATGGATGCAATTCCGTCATTGCGACCAGAACCGGACTTGCCCTTGCCGATTATGTGGTGACGGAAGCGGGCTTCGGCGCCGATCTTGGCGCTGAAAAGTTCTTCAACATCAAATGCCGCAAAGCCGGGCTCTCGCCCCGGGCGGTCGTCCTCGTGGCGACGATCCGCGCGCTGAAAATGAACGGCGGCGTTTCAAAGAAGGAGCTGGAGGGGGAAAACGTCGAGGCTGTGAGGCGCGGCGCCGTCAATCTCCAGCGGCATATCGAAAACATCCGCAGCTTTGGGGTTCCGGCGGTCGTTGCGATTAACGCGTTCACTTCCGACACCGACGCTGAATTTGCAGCCGTTTCAGAGGCGGCCGAAAAGGCCGGCGCAAAAGCGATCCTCTGCCGGCATTGGTCGCATGGCTCGGCGGGGACCGAAGAGCTCGCCCGCGCTGTCGTCGCCATGGTCGAAGATGGCGAGGCCGACTTCAAGCCGCTTTACGCCGATGAGCTTTCCTTGGTCTCGAAGATCGAAACCATCGCGAAGCGCGTTTACCGCGCCGGGAGTGTCGTCCTTGAGCCCACTGCGGCAAAGTCGTTGCAACGGTTTGAGGAAATGGGATTTGGCGGCCTTCCCGTTTGCATGGCGAAAACGCAATACAGTTTTTCAGACGATCCTTTGAAACTCGGCGCCCCGGAGGGGCATGTTTTGCATGTGCGCGAGGCGCGCCTTGCAGCCGGCGCCGGTTTCGTTGTCGCCATCTGCGGCGAGATCATGACCATGCCCGGATTGCCGAAGGTTCCTTCCGCCGAGCGGATCACCGTCACCGCCGAAGGCGAGATCGACGGATTAAGCTGAATTAAGAATCTCTGCCCCCCGGGAACGCCATGAAATTTTCCAAACGATCCATTCTCGCGGTCGCGCTTCTAGCGGCGGCAGCGCCCGCGCTTTTGCTGTTGTCGAAGCGGGAGACTGCAACAGAAGCGGCGCCTGCGCTTGATCCGGCGGCGCTCGCTGAAATCAAACCCGCGCTGGACGAGGAAGTTCGAGAGGGTCTGCGCGCTGGATTTGTCGCGGGCGTCGTGACGCGGGGCGGTGAGACTTATACGGTCGCCGCCGGCATGGCCGATCGCGAAAATAACCTGCCGATGACCACGCTGACTCGGTTTCGCATCGCATCGATGACAAAGCCCGTGATTACGGCCGCGATCATGCAGCTGGTCGATCGCGGCGTCCTCAAGCTTTCAGATCCCGTCTCACGCTTCGTTCCAGCCTACGCGAATGCGCGCGTCGCCCTGTCGGAAGAGCCGGACGAAAGCGGCGCCATTCCGACGCGGGCTGTATCACGACCGATCACGATTCATGATCTTTTGACCCACACAGCCGGCATTGGATATGTGTTTGATGAGGATTCAACCCTCGACAGGCGCTATGCCGAGGCGAACCTCTTCAACACGACAGGGACGCTCTCCGAACGCATCGAGCTGATCGCGAAATTGCCGCTCTACAATGACCCCGGAAAAGAGTGGCGCTACAGCTATTCGCTCGACGTCGCAGGGTTAGTGATCGAGGCGGCGACGGGCGAGCCGCTGGAGGCCTATCTTGAGAAAAACCTGCTCGCGCCGCTCGGGATGCGCGACACGGAATTTTTCTTCGACAATTCTGACTTTGAACGGATAGCGGCCATTTACGAATTCACTGGCGATCATTCGATGCAGCGCGCGGGGAGCAGCTGGATTTCCCCCGATCTCAATGAGCAAGGCTTCGGCGTCATTTCGGGCGGCGCGGGGCTGGTCTCGTCCGTATCCGACTATCTTCGTTTTTGCCTGATGATGCTGCGCGGCGGCGAGCTCGATGGCGTACGCATCCTTTCGCCGGATGCGGTGCGCTTGATGATGTCCGATCAGTTGGAGCCGGGAGCGTCGGCAGGATTATGGGAACACGCGAGTTCATCTTTCGGGCTCGGCGGAACCGTCGTCCTTCACCCCGAAAAAGCTGAAGGCCTCGCGGTCGCGGGCGAATGGGGGTGGACGGGCTTGTGGGATACCTGGTTCATCGTAAATCCCACCGATGGCGTCGCCGCTGTTTTGCTGGCGCAGACCCAGCCAGGCCCCGATGTTCCTGCGTCGCACGCACGGGAAATCGTCAAAGCGGCCGCTTATAAGGCTGTCGCGGAGTAAGCGACCCTCCCCTTTACGCAGGGCCCGCCCGCGCCTATGTCAACCCTGCTGCCCGGCGCGTCAGGACGACATTCCCCGGGGCCGTATCTCACAGAACGGGAGCTGCCTCTGGCGGAGACCCTTGGTCTCCATCACGCGGCGCCCACCTGGTCCTTAGGGTCCAGGGCGAATTAGAGTCCGACGGCCAGGGCGGCGCTTTTTTTTGTTGCACCATAGAAAGCCCTGTTTTGATCCTGCCGCCTCTCCCGCCGATCTCCCCCGGATTTGCATCCAAGGAAATCCTCCGCTTGCGGATGACGGCGGAACGGCGCGCGGCCGCGAAGGCTCGCCCAGACGCGGGGTTGCACGCCGCGCGGGTTTTCATGGATCACGCGCCGATCCCTGAAAATGCGATCGTGTCTCTCTATCATCCGATGCGCGATGAGCTGGATACCAAGCCGCTGGCGCAGGCTCTGCTGGATCGCGGGTTTCAGATCGCCCTGCCGGTGACGCCGAAGAAGCGCGGGCCCCTCACCTTTCGCGCCTTTCGCGACGGCGACCCGCTGAACACGGACAGATACGGGGTGATGACGCCGCTCGAGGACGCGCCGACAGTAAGGCCGATGCTGATCGTGACGCCGCTGCTCGCCTTTACGCGGGACGGCGGGCGCCTTGGGTATGGCGGCGGGTATTATGACCGGACGCTCGCCGCGCTGCGAGCCGAGACCGACATTCTCGCGGTCGGGTTCGCCTTCGCCGCGCAGGAGGTCGAAAAGCTTCCCATGAGCAAGACAGACCAGCGGCTCGACTGGATCGTCACCGAGCGCGAGGCGATTGAAGCGCGGGGATGGAAAGAATCCCTGCGATGAAGATTGCGATATTCGGAGATGTCGTCGGGCGGTCCGGGCGCCGGGCTTTGATCGACGAGCTGCCGCGCCTCAAGCGCCGCCTCGCGCTCGATTTCATTATCGTCAACGGCGAGAACGCCGCAGCGGGATTTGGCGTCACCGCGCGCATCGTCGAGGAAATGCTCGAAGCCGGCGCCGATGTCATCACGACCGGCAATCACGCCTTTGACCAGCGCGATGAAGTCGAAATCTTCCGCTCGGAATCGCGCCTCCTTCGGCCGTTGAATTTTCCCGCATCAAACCCCGGTCGCGGCGCAGGCTTGTTCGAGACCAAAGACGGCAGGGCCGTCCTTGTTCTTCACGCGCAGGGGCAAGTTGAAATGCACCCGTGCGACGATCCTTTCGCCGCCGTCGACGCGGCAATCGGCAACGCGATGCTTGGCCGCGACGCCGACGCCATCATTCTCGATTTTCACGCCGAGGCGACGAGCGAGAAACAGGCGATGGGGCACTTCCTCGACGGGCGCGTTTCCGCCGTCGTCGGCACGCACACGCATACGCCGACGGCGGACGATCGCGTCCTTTCCGGCGGGACCGCCTATATCAGCGACATCGGCATGTGCGGCGATTATGACAGCGTCATCGGCATGGA
>JBBTJH010000161.1:0-8349 GCA_038059555.1 Pseudomonadota bacterium
ACCCCGTCGCCATCATGCGTTTGGCCGGCACGCCGCGCGTCTTCAGATAGTCGACAACCGAGATTGCTCGCTGGGCCGACAATTCAAGGTTGGATGCGAAAAACTGCGAACAAGAAGGCCCAAGCGGCGTCGCATCGGCATGACCATCGACGCGCAATACCCAGGGCACATCGGCCGGAATGTCATCCTTGATGTCGAGCAGAATGTCCGCGAGTTTATTGAGCTCAAGTTTGCCGGCGTCGCCGATCGTCGCCGAGCAGGAGGCGAAGAAAATATCGCTTTCAAAAACGAAACGGTCGCCGACGATTTTGATGTCCTTGCGATCGCCGAGCGCGGCGCGCAAGGCTTCAAAGAAGCGAGAGCGCACCTCCTGGAGTTCCTGCACTTTCCTGGCGAGCGCGGCGTTGAGGCGCTGCGACAGATTTTCGATCTGCGCATTTTGCTCTTTGTCTTTCGCCTCGGCGGCATCGAGCGCTTCTTGCAGGCTCTGCAACTGACGGCGCAGGGCGGCGAGCTGCGCGTTGAGCGTGGCGATCTGCGATTTTTGATCGTCGGTCAGCGCTTTTTCGGCTTTCAATTCTTCAGCGCTTGCGGCGACCGCCGACTGGCTCGCTGCGAGCGCGGCCGCGGCGATTGCAAGCTGCGCATCCTTGTCGGCGATCGTTGCATCGAGCGCGAGGATCTGCGCGGCGAGCTTGTCTTTTTCCGCTTGGGCAAGGCCCAGTTGCTCCGCCAGCTCGTTGATGCGCGCGGTGAGACGCGCGAGCTCTGAATCCTTGGTCGCAAGCTCATTCTTGACGGACGTAAGTTTTGTCCCGAGATAAAACTGCGCGACGACAAAGATCGAGAGCACGAACATCAAGACAAGCAGCAGCGTCGACAATCCATCGACGAAGCCTGGCCAGATATTGGCCTCTGTCGATCGACGCCGCCGCGACATCGCTTACTCCTTGCCGCGGATGAACGAGCGATTAAGCGCGCGGATTTCGTCTTTCAGCTCTGCCATCTGGCCCGCTTGCGCCTTGATCAACGCCTCGGTGTTCGCGGCGAAGGCGGCTTCTAGGGAAGCGAACGGGCTTTCATCGTCGGCGCTCATACTGGCTTTCGCGCCAGATCCCCCGGCGCGCGTGTCAGTCATCCCCGAAAGCCAGTCCTCAAGATCGGTGTAGAACCGCCCCTGCGCTTGCGACGATTGGAGATCGAGGAAGCCGACGACAAGCGATCCTGAAAGGCCGAAAAGAGAAGACGAAAACGCCGTCCCCATGCCGGCGAGCGGCGCCTTCAAATTGGTGATGAGCTGAGTGATCGCCGCCTCCGGATCGCCGCCGGTGACGCCAAGGCCGCTGATCGTCTCAACGACGCCATTGACCGTCTGGATGAGACCCCAGAATGTTCCAAGGAGGCCAAGAAAGACGAGAAGGTGGCCGATATAACGGCCCATCTCGCGACCCTCGTCCATGCGCACGCCAATCGAATCGAGGATCGCTCTCGTTGATTCAGGCGTCAGTCGCCCGCCGCGTTCGTCAGCGTCGAGGAGCAGCTTCACCATCGCGCTGATCAGCATCGGCGGCCGGGGGAGGCGCGCGCGGCGCGGATCGACCGTTTCTCGAAATCCCTCGACCCAGCGGACGGCCGGAGAAATGACGCCTGCCTGGCGCAAATTATAAATGATGCCGACGACAAGCACGAAAAGGATGAATCCGTTGAGCCACGGGTTGGCGTTATAGGCGTCCATCAGGATCGGCGACGGATTGGGGCTCAACGGCGAGAGCAAATATACGACCGCGCCGGCCGCGATCAGGAACAGGAGCATGTTGAGGATATAGCGGCCGGGCTCCGTGAACTTCACCGATCGTTCCAGCAATCGCGCCATGCGGGGCCCCTCTTATTCCAACACTAAGCGGGCCAGCCTAAGCGGTCGGAGTGGTTTCGTGAATGCGTTGGAGGCCGATTGCCGCGATGAGTCGCGCTGAGGCCACGGTTTTAACGAGACTGGCGGAATTTTTTTTGACAGCTCTTCCCGCATATTGACGCTGATTACGGCCCGGAAACGCCGTGCCGCAAAAAATGCGCTTTTTAGACGCAATAGTTGCGCTTTTATCTTGACGGCGCGCCCGAATATGACATTATGGTGACTAACAACGTCACTTACGATGATCGATTGTCACATTACTGTCATAGAGGAGCCTTTGGAATGAAACTTGGCAAGATGGTTCTCTCAATCGCCGCAGGCGCGGCGGCTTTGTTTGCGGTGACGCAGGCGTCCGATATCGCCCCCTGCCCGGATGATTATCAAACCCAGGCCGTCCAATACGTCGAAAGCCGTCTGACCGATGCGCGGGGATCTCGCATCCAGGTTCTCGACTAGCCGTACCGCGTTGCGGCCGATATCAGCGGGAATTCCGGCGTTGAAGGTTGGGGCGTCGATGTGAAGGTGAGAACGCGCCTCCCGTCCGGCGGGTATGGCGGTTATGTCGCCTACACCGTCATTTTCGTCGATGGCGTCCCGGTGGCGCTTAACGACGATGCGCGCGATCTATCGCGGGCCTGACATCCTTTATTCGACCTGAAAAGCCGCCCTTCGGGGCGGCTTTTTCGATTTGGCCTTGCTCTTTTGCGGGAAAAGCGCCACCTGACGCCGCTTATCCCGCATCGCAGCAAGGCCAGCATGACCGCACTTCGGAATATCGCCATTATCGCGCACGTCGACCATGGGAAAACCACGCTCGTCGACGCCATGCTTCGCCAGTCCGGAACCGTCCGCGCCAACACCGAAATGGCGGAGCGCGCGATGGACTCAAACGACATCGAGCGCGAGCGGGGCATCACCATTCTCGCCAAATGCACGAGCGTGCTTTGGGAGGGGGCTGCCGGTCAGGAGAAAACGGCGCCGGTCCGGGTCAACATCGTCGATACGCCCGGCCACGCGGATTTTGGCGGCGAAGTGGAACGCATTCTCTCGATGGTCGACGGCTGCCTCCTTCTGATCGACGCCGCCGAAGGCCCGATGCCGCAGACGAAATTCGTCCTCTCGAAAGCGCTCGCGCTCGGCTTGCGCCCGATCGTCGTGCTCAACAAAGTCGATCGCCCGAACGCCGATCCCGATGACGCGCTGAATGCGGCCTTTGATTTGTTCGCAGCTCTCGGCGCCTCCAACGAGCAACTCGACTTTCCGGTTGTCTATGCGTCGGGCCGCGACGGATGGGCGTCGATGACGCTCGATGGTCCGCGCGTCGATCTCGCGCCGTTGTTTGTGAAAATCATCGAGCATGTGCCGCCGCCGCCAATCGCGAAAAACGCTCGCGATCTGCCGTTCAAAATGCTGGCGACAACGCTTGAAGCCGATCCCTATCTCGGGCGCATTTTGACCGGTCGCGTCATCTCAGGCGTTGCCCGTCCCGGGATCACCATGAAAGCGCTGCATCGCGACGGCACGGAGATCGAGCGCGTTCGCATCACCAAAGTGCTGGCGTTTCGAGGGCTGAAGCGCACCGCAGTTGATGAAGCCGAGCCCGGCGACATCGTCGCGCTTGCGGGTTTTTCTGACGCCTCGGTCGCCGACACGCTCTGCGATATCGAAAACTCGGAAGTGATCAATGCGCAGCCGATCGATCCGCCGACGTTGGCGATAACGATTTCATCGAACGATTCGCCGCTCGCGGGCCGCGAAGGCGATAAAGTTCAAAGCCGGGTCATTCGTGAACGACTGCTGCGGCAGGCTGAAGGCGACGTCGCCATTCGTGTGACCGACGCCACCGGCGGCGACGCCATGGAAGTCGCAGGTCGCGGCGAGTTGCAGCTTGGCGTCCTGATCGAGAACATGCGCCGCGAAGGGTTCGAGCTATCTGTGTCGCGTCCTCGCGTTGTCACGCGCACCGACGAAAACGGCCAGCTTCTGGAGCCGATCGAAGAAGTCTTTATCGACGTCGACGACGAGTTTACCGGCATCGTTATTGAGAAGCTGACGCGCCGAAAATGCGAGCTCGCCGAGATGAAGCCCTCGGGCGCCGGCAAGACGCGCATCATCATGCATGCGCCGGCGCGCGCGCTGATCGGCTATCACGGCGAATTCCTGACCGACACGCGCGGCACCGGCGTGATGAACCGCTCCTATCTCAAACATGCGCCGCACAAAGGACAGATCGAGGGCCGCCGCAACGGCGTTCTCATCTCGACCGACGCCGGCAGCACCGTTCTCTATGCGCTCTGGTATATCCAGGAGCGCGGCAGCCTCTTCATCGGCGACGGCGAGGCGACCTATCAGGGGATGATCATCGGCGAGGCCGCTAAGGAAGGCGATCTCGACGTCAATCCGCTGAAGGAAAAGAAGCTCACCAACATCCGCACGAAGGCGGCCGACGAAGCGATGCGCCTTGTGCCGCCGCGCCGGATGAGCCTTGAGCAAGCGATCGCCTATATCGGCGACGATGAGCTTGTCGAAGTGACGCCGAAATCGATCCGCTTGCGGAAAAAAGCGCTGTTGCCGCATGAGAGAAAGCGCGCGGCGAAAGCCTAGGCGCGCGCCTTCGGGTCGCAGCGACATTACGCCGTCTCCTTCAAGGGCGGCGACTGGCGCATCCTCGGTTGCCGCCGAGGAAAAGCGAGGCTTGCCGATGGCTTCTACCGCCGAACAAATGCGCCGCTATCAAGGGCCCGTATTGTTCAGCTTCGGTTTTCGCCCGTTCTTTCTTAGCGGCGCGATACTGGCGTCGGCGTTGCCGCTCCTCATGGCGCTTTCAATCTCTGGCGCAATTTCCTTCGGCGGCGCCTATGGCGCGATCGCCTATCACGGCCATGAGATGGTTTTCGGATTTCTCGCCGCGATCGTCGCAGGCTTTTTGCTGACCGCCGTGCCGAACTGGACAGGCCGGCTGCCCGTCCTCGGCTGGCGGCTTGGCGGGCTATTCGCTTTGTGGCTCGCGGGCCGCGCAGCGATTGCCGCATCGGGCGTCATCGGCGCCGGCGCTGCGGCGGCGATCGACAGTCTCTTTCTGATCGTTCTCGATCTGGTGATCTGGCGTGAAGTGACGGCCGGAAAGAACTGGCGCAACATACCTGTCTGCGTGCTCGTCTTGTTGCTCGCTCTCGGCAACGCGCTTTGGCATTTTCACGCGATCACCGATGGCGTCGGGCAATTCGGGGTGCGGTGGGGCGTTGCTGTCATCGCGGTGCTGATTGCGCTCATCGGCGGACGCATCACCCCGAGCTTTACTCGCAACTGGTTCCTGAAAAACGGCATTGCCGGCGGCGAGGCGCCTTATGCGTTTGTTGATAAATGGGCGCTTGGCGCGCTCGGTCTTGCGATGATCGTCTGGCTGGCGGCGCCGACCGGAGTTGCGACGGGGGCGCTGCTTTACCTCGCGGCGGCGTTGCATTTGTTAAGGCTGGCGCGGTGGCGCGGATGGCTGACGGGCAGAGAGCCGCTGGTGACGATTTTGCATGTCGGTTATCTCTGGCTGGCGATCGCGCTTGCGCTCCTCGGCTCGGCTGCGATGTTTCCGCAGACTGTCGCGGTCTCAACCGCTTTTCACGCCCTGACTGCAGGCGCAGCGGGCGTCATGACCTTGGCGGTGATGACGCGCGCGACGCGCGGCCATACCGGACGGGCGCTCACAGCCGATGCGGCGACGGTTGCGATCTATGTCCTCGTCAATCTTGGCGCAGCGGGCCGTGTCGCCGCGTCGTTCTGGACATCGAATTACGGCGTAGCGCTAACGCTCGCCGCCGCGCTGTGGAGCGGCGCTTTCCTGCTATTCGCGGTGATATACGGGCGGTATCTACTCGCGCCAAAGGTCGCGCCTTAGGATATTCCAAAGGCGAGATCGCATTGAGTTGAAATCTTGGCGTCAGGCTTGCCGGATTGAGGGCAACGTCGATCCGCCTGCGGAATGAATACCTCTCCAGGAATACGTGCAGCGAAGCTTTTGCCGGCCGCCGGGCGAGGCCATCGCGGCCCCGCCCGGCTGAGAATGCCGCTTGCCTTCGAGCTCTTAAAAAATGAGCAGGCGCCAACCCGCGTCCAGATACCGGGAAAGATCGATGATGCCGTTCGTTCCCGGAATCGATTTTTCCCGAATTAGTTTAAGCCCGGTTGTTTCAGCGTCCCGCGTCGCCCCGAAGACATCCGCGCACCCGCCGCAAACGCCAGAGACCTTATCGCGCACGGCGTTGTAGAGCGCATTCGCCGGGTGAGACGGTTTTGCGATCTCGGCCGGCCAGCGGACGCCGGCGCCTTGAAACGCCAATTCGACTTCCTCGCCCTTTTCTTTCAGTTCGAGGGTCAAGAACATGGCGTTGAAGAGGCGGCCGAGCGCCTCCTCGCCGCCGGATTTTGGATCTGAAAGCAAGATGACGGCTGTTTTCGACATGGAAATGGCTCCTTTTTCGCCTTGTAATTACCGAACGTTCGGTATAATATATATTTCGAGGCCGGAGGATCGCGTCAAGAACCCTTGGCGGCGTTCAAGGTCACAAAGCGAGGAGGCGGGCGATGGCGAGGCCGAAATCAATTGGCGAAGACGAGCTGTTGTCGCGGCTTGAAAACGTGTTCAGGGAAGTCGGCTATGAGGCGGCGAGCCTTGCCGTGTTGTCAAAAGCGACGGGCCTTCAAAAAGCAAGTCTTTACCACCGCTTCCCGCGCGGCAAAGCGCAAATGGCGCAAGAAGTTCTCTCAGCCGCGCTTGACTGCTTTACGCAGCAAGTCATTGCGCCGTTAAATGCGGCGGGCGATCCCGAAAAGCGCCTCGCGCTAGCCGCTTCAAACCTTGACCAATATTATTTCGGCGGCCGCAAGGCGTGCCTCCTCAACATTTTCGCGTCGCCCGATATCGACGGCGGCCCCTTCCAACCGTCGATCCGCGCCGCATTTGAAGCATTGCTGAAGGCCTTTGCAAAGATCGCGCGGGACGGCGGCGCGCCGGCGAGCGAGGCGCGCCAGCGCGCCGAACGCGCGGTGGCGCTTTTACAGGGAAGCCTTGTGTTGTCGCGCGGGTTGCAAAACCACGCGCCGTTCAAGAGATTCCTGAAAGAGCTTCCATCGGAAATTCTCGGAAAGTGAGAGTTGAAAAAATGACAGCGCGATTTTTCGACATCGCCTTTGCGCCTTCGGTGAAGGCGGCGCAGGAAGAAAACGGCAGCCGCCACGCCTATGCGCGCCATGAAGGCGTTGCTGCGGGGCCGGATCTTCTGACCGCAAGGGAAGCAGAGTTCATAACGGCGCGCGACAGTTTTTATATGGCGAGCGTCAGTCAAACCGGCTGGCCTTATGTTCAGCACCGGGGCGGGGCGGCCGGATTTGTAAAAATTCTGGATGAGCGAACGCTCGGCTTTGCCGATTTTCGAGGAAATCGCCAGTATGTGAGCGTCGGCAATGTGGCGGCCGACAACCGCGTCGCGTTATTTTTCATGGATTACCCGGGCAGGGCCCGATTAAAACTGCTCGGGCGCGCGCAGGCGATCGACTTGAACACTGCGCCGGACATCAAAGAGAAACTCGCCGATCCGTCTTACCGGGCGCATGTCGAGCGTGGTTTCCTGATCGACGTCGAGGCTTTCGACTGGAACTGCCCGCAACATATCACGCCGCGTTACACGCTGGCCGAGATCGAGCCGCTGGTTGAGACGTTAAAGGCGCGGGTTGCAGAGCTGGAGGCGCAGCTTCGAGAGCCGTCGAGGATGTAATGGGCTAATTCAGCCGCCGATTTCTTCGCGCTTCATTTCGAGCTCGAGCCATTCTTCTTCTGCGGCCGCGAGGCCGTTTTGCGCCTCTTCCAGCCTCTTTGCCTTTTCGTTGAACGCCTTGCCGTCGCGCGCAAAGAGCGCCTGATCTGCGAGCGCGATTTTCAGCGCCGCGATTTCTTTCGTCAGCGCGTCGATTATTCCTGGTAATTTTTCAAGCGCGAATTTTTCCTTGAACGTGAGTTTTGTCTCGGTCCTTCCCCTCGGCGGCGGCGAGGCCGCATCCCGCGCTTCGGGCTTCGCCTGCGCGAGGGCAGGGCGGGCCCCGGGGGCGGCTCTTCGTTGCGCCAGCATGTCGTCATAGCCGCCGGCATATTCGATCCAGCGCCCCTCGCGCCCCGCAGGATCGGTCGTGATAATCGAGGTCACCGTGCGATCGAGGAAACTGCGGTCATGGCTGACGATCAGCAATGTGCCCGGATAATCGGCGACCAGCTCTTCGAGAAGGTCGAGCGTTTCAAGATCGAGATCATTGGTCGGCTCGTCGAGGACCAGCAGGTTTGACGGTTTGGCGAGCGCTGCGGCGAGCGCGAGGCGCCCGCGTTCGCCGCCGGAAAGCGCGGCGACGGGCGTGCGCCATTGCTCGGGCTTAAAGAGGAAATCCTGAAGATA
>JBBTJH010000162.1:0-5293 GCA_038059555.1 Pseudomonadota bacterium
GCGCGCGCATCGTCAACGGTGTTTTGTCGGCGAAGGGCGGCGGCGTCATCCGCTATCAAAACAAGAACGCCGAACCCGCTTTTCAATCGAGCGAGCAGGCAAAACTCGCTTATGACATGCTCCGTGAAGTCCGGTTCGATAACCTATCCGTTATCATCGACGGACCGCTCGATGGCATGCTCAAATTCAAGATCATTTTTGACGGTAAGGGCGTGTTGCCTGTCTCGACACGGGGCGGTGACCAAACGGTTCTTAGTCCCGTGATTTTCCGCGTGAATATGGACGTGCCATTGTTACAGTTAGTTGAAGGGGCGAAAGCAGCTATAAACCCGCTCCAGTTTTTAAAATCCGCCCCGCGCAGCGCCGGGGAACAGGATAAGGCCGTGGACGATCTTATCGGGTCGAACCCCGATATTTTCTAAGTCGATGGAATTGTGGCGGAATTGGGCGGGGTTCAGCCCCTATTTCGACATGACGGGCGCCTATGGTAATCTGACGCGAAGGCTGATTCTGGACAAAGCGAGGGCGGGCATGACCGATCGAGTGACCAAATTTAAAGGCGCAGCAGCGCCCGCACTGGCGATTTTACTGTTCGGCGCGATCAGCGCCTGCGCGACGGTCAAAGTTCAAGCGCCGGACAAGCCGATCGAGATCAACATGAATATCAACATCAAGCAGGAAGTCCTGATCAAGATCGACCAGGAAGTCGCAGATCTCATCGCCAACAATCCGGACATTTTCTAGAGACTCGGGAAAGGACAAAGTCCATGAGAAAAATTCTCGCAATCACGGCCATCGCCGCCATCGCCTCGATCGCCGCCGCGCATGCGGCGCCGCCGATCATCGAAGCCGCAAAAGCTAAATGCATCGTCGGCGAACAGGCTGACGGCTATCTCGGCGTCATCGATCCGGTCGCTGCTGATGAAGCGTTAAAGCGCGAGGTGAGGAGCGTCAATCAATTACGCAAAGCCCGTTTTGCAGACCTCGCTGCGCAAAACGGCATCACGATAGAAGATGCAGCCGCCATCGCCGGCAAGCGCCTCGTCGAGAGCGCGACCTCCGGCCAATGCGTCCGGATGCCGGACGGATCCTGGGCCAAACAGCCCTGATCGCTATCGACGGTCGGTAACCGACACTTTGCCGCGAATCATTCATAACGGGACCTTCGATTGAGAGGGTCCCGTTTTCATGCCGTTCGCCAAAACTGAAGAACTCGACGCCGTAAGCCTTTCCGCGCTGATGTCGTCGCGGCTCTGCCACGATCTCGTCAATCCTGTCGGCGCCTTGTCGTCGGGCCTTGAAGTGCTCGGCGATCCGGCGATGGATCAGTCGATGCAGGAAGCCGCGCTCGATCTCATTAAATCCAGCGCGGCAAAATCGGTCGCGCTCTTGAAATACGCGCGGCTTGCCTATGGCGCCTCCGGGGGCGCCGGCGCCGAGCTCCCCTATGACGAAGCGAAAAACGTGCTTGAGGGGCTCCTTGCCTGGTCGAAGGCGAGCCTCGACTGGCGGATCGCGCCCGCCTACGCGCCGAAAGACGAAGTCAAAGCGCTCCTCGTTCTCGGCGCCGCTGCGGCCGACTGCGTGCCGCGCGGCGGGGCGATCGTCATCACTGGCGAGCGCGGCTCTTACGATATCAAAGTCGCGGGTCAGCGCGTCATCGTGCAGGACGATATGATCCGCGCCCTCGCCGGCGAGACTGCCGAGCTAAAGCCGAAATTTACTCCTCATTATCTTTCTGGTCTGGCCGCCCGGGCGGCGGGCGGCGGCGTCTTTATGATCCAGGAAGAGGGCGCCGCCACCTTCAAAGTGCGGTTTGCAGCCGAATTATCGCAAACGGCCCCATCGGCGTTAACGGCGGGCTAACCTGAATTGGCGACAGTCACGGCTTGATCCACAGACTGGCGCTGACCCATGAAAACTTGCCTCATCGTTGAAGATTCGGACGTCATTCGCGAAATCGCGATGCGCATTCTCGCCGACCTTTCGGTCGAAGCGAAGGAAGCGGAAACCGCCGCCGCCGGGCTGGACTATTGCCGTCAGGCGAAAGCCGATGTCGTGCTGCTCGATTGGGATCTTCCCTCGCTCGGCGCGCTCGACTTTTTGCGCGGCGCAGCCGAATTGCCGCAAGACCAGCGCCCGGCGATCATTCTTTGCGCCACCGAAAACGATCCTCAGCAATTCACGCTCGCGAAAGCGGCAGGGGCTTCATACTATCTGTTGAAGCCCTTCGACCGGCAGTCGGTCGAGGCAAAGCTCGCTGAAATCGGCATTGTCGAAGGCGCGACGATCTCCGACGCGAAAGCCGCCAAGGCTTCCTAAGCGTTTTGATTTGGCGAGCCTTTACGCGCGAAACCGGTTTCCACTTTCGCGCTCGGCGTGCTAAACCGCGTTTCCCGAATTGCCATTCGGAAACCGCAGTCTAGTCTTTTGTTTTGTCGCGCGTTCTTTCCGAAAACCGCGCACAATTTTTCGGGAACGCGCTCTAGCCGACGACGCCGCGTTTTTTCAGCGCGGCAAGCTCGCCGGCATTTGCAAATTCCGCCAGCACATCCTCCGTATGCGATCCAAGCACTGGCGGCGCGCCGGTCGCTATCGCCGGGGTTTTCGAATATTTGACCGGGTGAAGAACCATGCGTTTGCCGTCCGCATCGGGGCGGTTCATCGAGGCCGTCATTGACCGCGTCACGACATGAGGATCGCTGAACGCCGCGTCGATTGAATTGATCGGCCCGGCGGGGACGGTCGCCGCCTCCATGGCGTTCAGCCAGTCAGAAGTCGTCCGCTCACGCATCTTCGGCGCGATGGAAGCGGTGAGGGCTTCCCGGTTTTCGATGCGCGCGCGGTTGGTTTTATAGCGCTCGTCGGCCGCGAGCGCGGAAGCGCCGATCGCTGTTGCAAAAGACGCAAATTGCCCGTCATTCCCGACAGCGATGACGATGTAGCCGTCTTTCGTTGCGAAAACCTGATAGGGCGCGATATTGGGATGGGCGTTGCCGAGACGCCCGGGCGCTTTGCCGGAGACCAGAAAATTTGACGCCTGATTGGCGAGCATGGCGAGCTGGCAGTCGAGCAGCGCAACGTCGAGATGCTGGCCTTCACCCGTCCGCTCGGCATGGCGGAGCGCTGCAAGGATTGAGGTCGCGGCATACATGCCCGCAAAAAGATCGGCGACGGCGACGCCGACCTTCATCGGCTCGCCGCCCGCAGCGCCGTCAGGCTGTCCTGTCACCGACATCAGACCGCCCATCGCCTGGATCATGTAATCATACCCGGCGCGCGGCGCGTAGGGTCCGGATTGTCCAAAGCCGGTGATCGAACAATAAACCAGCTGCGGATTGAGCTTTGAAAGGCTTTCAAAATCGAGGCCGTATTTCTTCAATCCGCCGACCTTGAAATTCTCAACCACAATGTGACTGACGGCGGCGATTTTGCGGATGAGCGCTGCGCCATCAGGGTCGGCGATATCGATTGCGACCGATTTTTTGTTGCGGTTCGCCGCCAGAAAATAAGCAGCGTCCGTTGGCTGCCCTTCCGCGTCTTTAAGGAATGGCGGCCCCCAGCCGCGCGTGTCGTCGCCGGCGCCCGGTTTCTCGATCTTGATGATCTCAGCGCCAAGATCGCCCAGAAGCTGGCTCGCCCAAGGGCCTGCAAGCACGCGGGAGAGGTCGAGAACGCGGACGCCCGCAAGAGCCGTAGGGGAGGCAGTTTGGGTCATGGCGCGGACCATAGATTATCAGGCGCAGTTAGGGAATCGCAGCTGATGATCAGCCTCCTGATCGGGCGCGACTTTCAGAGCTGAGCCGGATTGGTGTCGCGCCGGCGCGTTTCTTCCGCCGCATTTTCTTTCAAGCCGCCCGTTTTTTGACGCATCGAGGTTTGACCGCAGGCCAAGAAAACCCGATAGTTTTCTCTCACCCTTGCGGCGAACAGGGGGGCGAACAGGGAAAATGGGAGACGCTATGAAGGGCCTTATGATGGACCGTCCGTTGCTGACGACGGAAATCCTCAAATCCGCCGTCCGTAATTTCAGGAAAACCGAGATTGTAACGAGGACTGTCGAAGGTCCCATCCATCGCTATCAGATCGGGGATTCCTACAAACGGATCGCCCAGCTCGCCAACGCCTTGACCCGCCTCGGGGTTAAATATGGCGACCGCGTCGGCGTCATCGGCTGGAACACCTACCGCCAGTTTGAAATGTATTACGCTGTCGGGGGGCTCGGCGCCGTCTTGCATACGGTCAATCCGCGGCTCGGTCCGGACAACGCCGCGTTCGTCATCAATCACGCGGAAGACGGATACCTTTTCTATGACACGACCTTCGCGCCGCTAGTCTCGGCGCTGCGGGGAAAACTTCGGACGGTGAAGAAATTCATTCAGCTCACTGACGAAAAACATGCGCTTGAGGCCGGCACGGGCGATAGCGATTATGAAAGCCTCATCTCCGCTGAAAGCAGCTCCTTCGACTGGCCGGAGTTTGACGAGAACACGGCCGTTGCGATGTGTTACACGTCCGGCACGACGGGCGATCCCAAGGGCGTCGTCTATTCTCACCGCTCCTGCGTCATTCAGACGTTTGGAAGCTGCCTGCCGACGGCGCTCGGCTGCAAGGAAGGCGACGTATTGCTTCCCGTCGTGCCGATGTTTCACGTCAACGCCTGGAACACGCCCTATTCGGCGCTGTTGATCGGCGCGAAGCAGGTCTTCCCCGGTCCCAAACTCGACGGCGAAAATTTGTACGAGCTTCTCGCGGCGGAGAAGGTGAATTATTCGCTCGGCGTTCCGACCGTCTGGCTCGGCCTGCTGCAATATATGGAGAAAACCGGCAAGGAATTGCCGCATCTGCGCAAGGGCATGTGCGGCGGATCGGCGCTTCCCGAAGCGCTTATACGCGGATTTGAAAAACACGGCATCGAATTGCAGCAAGGGTGGGGCATGACGGAAATGAGCCCGATCGGCACAGTGAATGTGTTGCCGCCGGCGATCGCCTCGCTGCCGCAGGATGAACGCATCAAATTCCAGGTGAAGGCGGGACGCGCGCTTCCCTTTGTCGATATGCGCATTGTCAGCGACGACGGGAAGGAGCTGCCGCGCGACGGCGTCTCCGACGGGCGCCTCCAGGTGCGGGGACCCTCGATCATCGGCGCCTATTTCAAAGCGACGGAAGCAACGCTGACGAGCGACGGCTGGTTCGATACGGGCGACGTCGCCATCATCGACGAGGACGGCTTCTTGCAGATCACCGATCGCGCCAAGGATGTGATCAAGACCGGCGGCGAGTGGGTCTCGTC
>JBBTJH010000163.1:0-3352 GCA_038059555.1 Pseudomonadota bacterium
AGCGCTTCCGCGCGGTTCTGGAGAGGACAGCGCAAAAAAGCAGAAGGACGACGAGGGTGAGTAAGCGGGAATACAGTTCATGGGCCGGCAAGCCGAACAGCAACAGATCGATAAAGGCACCTCGGCGAAATACAAGGGCGTTCACGGCCGCATCACCTGCCCAAAGGGCAAGGGAGGCGATGACGGCGATAATGAGTATATTTTGTCTCTGTTTTTTCATTTTGACAAATATTTTATGTATTGACAATTATTTGTTGCAATGCTCATGCCGAAACAAAACTACCATTATTTCATAGACTTAATAAAACACAATACGAGAAAAGTGTGTCGAAAAATGCTCTGGTGAGCAAAAAATTACACACTCTGTTGGGAATCGCTCTTAAACCTCGTATTCGTGTACATTGCCTAATTTTTAGACAGTCTCTATATGCCAGATGATCTTACAAGATGCAGTCGTAATGCAGACAAAAAAATGGTATAACACCCCCCATGGATGGGCAGCACAAACTGAAGAAGAATGATGTGAAGGCCATCGCAGCTAATGTAGCGCGACTATCGCATCTTTTGACCCGCGAACGCGGGAGCCTGCCTGCCGCGTACCTGCAGGAGGCCGGGTTAAGGGAAGCATATTTCGTCTATTTTTTGCCCCCGAACCTCCAAAAGATGTATGTGCCGCTGAGGGAGCTTGCGTTTCATCCAGCGCGGTTGCTGGATAAGGACAGGCTTCGCATTCTCGACCTTGGCTGCGGACCAGGCACGTCTCTGCTCGGGGCGCTCGAGTTCTTCTCCGCACGGGAGAATCCGCCCCGGATCGAACTCGTCGGCATCGACCAGGTGGCCGGGAACCTGAAAATCGTTGAGGAGCTTTTTATCGCGCGGCAGCAGACGGCTGCACTCGCGGCGTCCCTGAAGATCATCCACTCCGGCATCGAACACGCGGGACGTCGTCTGGCAGGGACGTTCGATCTGATCGTGTTCTCGAACGTTTTGAACGAGCTGTTCACTCATGATGAAGGCAGGATCGGGAGGCGCGTCGCGGCCGTAAGCGATATCCTGCGCCGTTTCCTTGCCGACGACGGGAGCTGTATCATCATCGAGCCTGCGTTGCGCGAGACATCACGGGAGCTTCTCCAGGTCAGGGACGGCTTGCTGGAAAGCGGATTTCATATTTACAGTCCCTGCCTCTATCATGCGGACTGCCCCGCGCTTTCGAACCCCAAAGACTGGTGCCACGAGGACATTCCCTGGGATTCGCCGGCCCTGATACAGGAACTGGACAAACTGACGGGGCTTCGCAAGGAATCTCTCAAATTTTCCTATCTTGTGCTGCGGAAGGACGACTGCACGTTGGATGATCTGTACGGAGGACACGCATTCCGCGTGTTGAGCGAGCCGCTGCCTTCGAAGGGGAAGCTTGAATATTACCTGTGCGGAGAAGGAGGAAGAAAACCCGTCACGCGGCTCGACAAGGACCGTACGTCCGCAAATGAGGCGTTTGGAACGTTAACGAGGGGAGACGTCGTCCGCTTTGAAGGGCTGATTGACGAAGGGAAGCGCCGCAAAATAGGAAAAGACACATCTGTAACTCGCTTGCTCTCAAATCAGCCCTCCTTGCCCGCCGAATAAGGAGGGTGCGGGAGAACGGCATCCCGACGAGATAACGCTTCGGCGCTCGGGTCCCTCATGCTTCGACGTAGCACAAATCATTATCGCAGTATCCGCAATCGTCAGGAAGAATCGTCTGCTCTCCATGTCCTTTGACGGCGCTTTTGATGGCTTGGAACGAACCGGGCTCGGCATGGGTGGGCGCGCTCATTTCCCCTTCCGGAGTCCCGATCGTCCCCTCCATTTCATCTTTCAAGGTTTCGATGCTGTCGACGTATGGCGACGCGGTCGCAAGCGACGTCCCCCTGATGTTTCTCAAAAATTTCTTCATGGTTTACACCTCCTTTCCGCTCACGTTCACTTACCCTAATTATATCACGTATTTTCAAGGGGACTCGCATCCAAAACAAGCCGAGGGTGCCGATGTTGTTGACAACTGGCGGCAAACCTCTTATATTTACGAGGGAAATTAAGCGTGACTTTTTTTAACGAAACTTCAAGGTTAATTCAAATCATATGAGCCGATACCGTCCTCCGCAAAAAGCTGGTTCCAAGTATATTACTCCCGAGGGCAAGAAGCGCCTCTCCGACGAGTTCGAGTTTCTCTGGAGGACCAAACGTCCCGAGGTGACGGCGGCGCTCGCTGCGGCTGCAGCCGAGGGAGACCGGTCGGAAAACGCGGAATATATATACCGCAAGAAGCAGCTCAGGGAGATCGACGCGCGGATTCATCACCTGAAGAACCGGCTGGAGCACATCGTGGTCGTCGACAGCCCTCCTGACAATGAATCGCAAGTGTTCTTCGGCGCGTGGGTCAGGCTCGAAGACGAGGAAGGCAACATCGCCGAGTACCGGATCGTGGGGCCGGACGAGTTCGATTCCACGAAAGGCCTGATCAGCATGGATTCCCCCGTGGCGAAGGCGCTCATGAAAAAAACGGAAGGCGACGAGGTCGTCGTGAAGCGGCCCAAAGGGGACGCGGTGTTTACGATTGTGTGCGTTCAGTATGAACCGTTCGGAGAGAGAATCGATGAATGAGGGACCCCCGATAAAAGCATTCGAGGGCAGGCTTGGGACGAGGGATGAGGGATGAGGGACGAGTGAACACCGAGCGTACTATCCGAGGAGGCGGCCGCTGAATCTTATCCTTCTGCATTCCGAGGACTTTGATAAGACCACGGACCGCGTGCGGCTTACGGGTCGTCGTCTCAAACATGTCCTCGAGGTGCACCGCGCTTCAGTCGGCGACGAGCTCTCGGTGGGAGTGCTCGGAGACCGGATCGGCACAGGAACGGTCACTCTCCTGACTCAGTCGGTCCTTGAAATGGAAGTACTGCTCGAACGTCAGCCCCCGGCAAAGCTTCCGCTCGCCCTTATTCTCGCCCTACCGAGGCCGAAGGTCCTGAGGCGGGTGCTCCGGTCGGCAAGCAGCATGGGAGTACAGAGAATTTTCTTGATGAACTCCTTCCGTGTGGAGAAGAGCTACTGGCAGACGCCGTTCCTGCATGAACCAGCGATACGAGAACAGCTGATCCTGGGTTTAGAGCAGGCCAAAGACACCATTCTTCCCGAAGTCGTGCTAAAGCCGCTGTTCAAGCCCTTTGTCGAGGACGAGCTTCACGCCATCATCGAAGGGACGCTTCCCCTTGTCGCCCATCCCAATGCCGCCGAACCCTGCCCCCGAGGCCTTAGGAGCGCAGCAACCCTTGCCATCGGACCAGAAGGCGGTTTCATCCCCTACGAGATC
>JBBTJH010000164.1:0-3350 GCA_038059555.1 Pseudomonadota bacterium
GAAACCCTCCCGTCGCTTCGCTCCGACCTCCCTTTTCAAGGGAGGTAGAAGAAAGGGCGCTTCTTTCTCCCTCCCTTTTCAAGGGAGGTAGAAGAAAGAAGTCGCCCGGCGAATCCCCGTTATAAGTCGCCTTATGTCCGCAATCTCCCGCGCGCTGTTGAAATGGTATGACGCGAACGCCCGGCGGTTGCCGTGGCGGGTCGGCCCTGCGTCGCGAAAAAGCGGCGAGCGGCAAGATCCCTATAAAGTCTGGCTTTCAGAAATCATGCTGCAGCAGACGACGGTCGCAACTGTCATCCCGCGCTATCAGGAATTCATTGCGCGCTGGCCGACATTCGGCGCGATGGCGAAGGCGGCGCAGGGCGACATCTTAAACGAATGGGCGGGGCTTGGGTATTACGCGCGGGCGCGCAATCTCCATAAATGCGCGGTCGAGGTCGCGGCGCGCGGCGGATTTCCGCAAACCGAGGAGGAGCTGGCCGAGCTCCCCGGTATTGGTCCGTACACGGCGGCGGCAATCGCGGCGATCGCGTTTGACAAGCGCGCAATCGTCGTCGACGGCAATATCGAACGGGTGACGGCGCGGCTCTTTGCGATCGAAACGCCGCTGCCGAAAGCCAAAGCCGAAATAAAAGCCGCGATCGGCTCGGTCTGGCCCAAAGCGCGCTCGGGCGATTTCGCGCAAGCGCTGATGGATTTAGGCGCAAGCCTTTGCAGCCCCCGCAACCCTTCCTGCAGCGAGTGTCCTTTGCGCGCGCCCTGCGCAGGCCATGCGGCGGGGATCGCAGCCGATCTGCCGGCGAAGTTGATGAAAGCCGCTAAGCCGACGCGGCGCGGCGTTGCTTACGCGCTCTTTAATTCCAAAGGCGAGATCTTGTTCGAGCGCCGCCCGGAGAAGGGCCTCCTCGGCGGCATGCTCGGGCTGCCGGGCACGGCGTGGGTTGCGGAGAAATCTCCTCTCCCGCTCATGGGAGAGGAGAGCCGTTGGCGCCTCGCCGGGACCGTGCGTCACACCTTCACGCATTTTCATCTCGAACTCGACGTGATGATTGCGGCCGCGGCCAAGGGGGTGAAACCGCAGGAAAATCAGCGCTGGATCGCGCCGGAGGCCGCACGCTTGCCGACGCTGATGAAAAAGGCGACCCTGCTCGCTGCAACCGGAAAGAAAACGACATGAACAAATTTTTGGCGGCGATTGTCGCAAGTGTGATGCTGACGGCGCCGGCGCACGCGGCGAACGAGGGCGGCTATCTCTACCGGATCGAGACCGTTCGCGCGGCGCCCGGAAAGCTCGAAGCGCTTTTGGACTTCGGGGCGGAGGCGAAGAAGACCGGTTACTATGAGGAGGCGGGATCGCACTTTCCGTTCGTCATGCGTCACAGCCAGGGGGACCAGTGGGACGTTCTCGTCATTTTCCCGATGGAGAGCTTTGAGGCGTTTCACTCAAAATCGAGAGTGAAAAAGCGGGACGCGGCCTCTAAAGCGCACCGCGACCTTTTCAGCCGGCTTAAAGGGGCTATTGCTTTTGAGGAAGATTTGTACGCCTACGGACCGCCGCTCGAGGATCTGCAGCGCGCATACGCCGAGAACGGGCTTTTTCACATCGAGATGTTTGCGGCGGCGCCCGGGAAGGAAAGCGATCTCTTTGAACAGCGCCGCATGGAAAACGCTTATCTGACCGCGACCGGCCAGCGCGCGAACATGATCTTCCGCCGCGCGGCCGGCAGCGATTTCGATGTTTTCACCATTGGGTTTCACCCGAGCCTTGAAGCCTTCGCAGCGCCCGCGCCCGTGAGCGACGAGGAGAAGGAAGCGGCGGCGAAAGCCGCAGGGTTCAAGAACCGCGCGGACATTTCGTTTTATCTGCGCTCGCTAATTTCCAGCCATCACGATACGCTGGCGACGAAAGTCGAATAGAAGCGCCCACCGCAAAAGGAATATTCATGATCGATCAGTTCAGCCGCCGGACCTTGCTCACCGCGGGCGCTGCGGCGGGCGCGCTCGCCGCAGCGCCCGCGCTCGCGAAAACATATAAAAAGCGCCGGCTCGTGATCGACGCGCTTGGCGGGATCGGCGATCCGGACGGCGACCCGATGACGCCGGAACAGATCGCGGCGCATTATATCAACCCGTCGAACATCGACGACGCGCTGAAGGCAAATCTCGCAGCCGCCAATACGACGCTCGGCTATGTGTATGGCGACAGCGATCCCTTCGTTCAAACGGTCGACGATCTCTCCTGGATGACGGAAGCCATTCGCCTCCGGCCCGAAAAGCTGATCCATGTTCTTTCGGCGAAGGATATTTTGAGCGCGCACAAGGCGAACAAGAGCGGGGTGATTTTCGGCTTCCAGAATTCTGAAATGTTCGGAGGCGACGCCTCGCGCGCACGGCTTTTCGCCGATCTTGGCGTCAGGATCGTGCAGCTGACCTATAATATCCGCAACACGGCCGGGGACGGCGCGCTGGTTCCGGAAAACACCGGCTTGACGAAATTCGGGCACGACCTCATCGCGGCGCTGAACGAGCGCCGCCTGCTCGTCGATCTCGCGCATGGGGGCGAAAAGCTGACTTATGACGCCATCAAGGCGTCAACGGCGCCGATCGCGATCACGCACACGGGCTGCGCGGCGCTGGCGGCGCACCCACGCAATAAGAAAGACGCGGAACTAAAAGCGCTCGCCGACAGCGGCGGCGTCGCCGGCATTTACTTCATGCCGTATCTGACGCCGGGGCGTCAGCAACTCGCCGCCGATGTCGTCGATCATATCGAGCACGCGGTGAATGTCTGCGGCGAGGACCATGTCGGCATCGGCACCGACGGGATGACCAGCGGCATCGACGACATGCCGAAATATATGGAGGCCTTTCGCAAAAACACCGAAGAGCGAAAAGCGCTCGGCATCGCGGCGCCGAACGAGGACCCGAACATCATCACCACAACGCCGGACCTCATGGGCCCGACGCAATTTGAAAAACTCGCAGGGATGTTAGCCGCGCGCGGGCACAAGGAAGCGCGCATCGACAAGATCCTCGGCGGGAATTTTCTGCGGTTGTTTGGGGAGGTGTGGGGCGGGTGATCGCCCTTCCTCGCTGAGAGAGAAGAAACCCTCCCGTCGCCTCGCGCAGGCCCGCCTTTTCAAGGGAGGTAGAAGAAAGAAGCGCCCCTTTCTCCCTCCCTTGAAAAGGGAGGGCTTTCGCGCACGACGGCGCGTAGCGACGGCGTTCTCGCGCGAAAGGGAGGGTTAAGCGCTGACGGAAATAGAGAAGAAACCCTCCCGTCGCTTAGCTCCGACCTCCCTTTTCAAGGGAGGTAGAAGAAAGACGCCCCTGCATGAGAGAAAAAATTT
>JBBTJH010000165.1:0-4426 GCA_038059555.1 Pseudomonadota bacterium
CGCTCGGGCCTCGTATTTTGCGCGCTGACACGGCCGCGATCGTCGCCCTCGCCCTGTGGCAGGCGGCCGCCGGCGATTTTCGGCGTCTTTGACAGAAGGGCTCACTTTGCCGTGAGCGCAATTCGCTTGGCGTATCCCGATTGTGCCGATAAAGGCGTGGGCTTGCGCTGGCGGCATCGCTGGCGGGAACGAGGAGAACCGCGTGAGCGTTGAACGGCAAGCGTCAGGCGAGCTTCCGCCGATTGAGTCGCTCGACGAGCTGACTTCTTATATCGCGGAGGGCGAAAAGCCGAAGCAAGACTGGCGGATCGGCACCGAGCACGAGAAATTCATCTACTGCCGCACGACGCTAAAACCCGTCGGCTATGAAGGTGAAAACGGCATAAGAGCCATTCTCGAAAAAATGCACGAGACGACAGGGTGGGAGATCTTGCGCGACAACGGCCTGCCGATCGGGCTGAAAGGCGAGGGCGCTTCCGTCTCGCTGGAGCCGGGCGGGCAAGTTGAACTCTCCGGCGCGCCGGTCGAGACGATCCATCAAACCTGCGCTGAAGTCGCGCGCCATCTCGACGCCGCGAAGGCGGTTGCGGACCCGTTGAACATCGCCTTTTTCGGCCTTGGTTTTGCGCCGACATGGACGCGGGCCGAAATGCCGCAAATGCCGAAATCGCGTTACGGGATCATGCGCAATTACATGCCGAAGGTCGGCGGGCTCGGCCTCGACATGATGCACCGGACCTGCACGGTTCAGGTCAATCTCGATTTTTCAAGCGAACGCGACATGATCGCGAAATTCCGAACCTCGCTCGCGCTGCAGCCGATAGCGACGGCGCTGTTCGCGAATTCGACAATCGTCGAGGGCAAGAATTCCGGCTGGGCGTCGTGGCGCGGGCATATCTGGACCGACACCGACGCCGACCGCACGGGCCTTTTGAAATTCGTCTTCGAGGACGGCTTCGGCTACGAGCGCTATCGCGACTATATGCTCGACGTCCCGATGTATTTCGTCCGGCGCGGCGGCAAATATCATGACGCAGCGGGCTTGTCGTTCCGCGACTTCCTCGCCGGGAAACTGCCGATCCTGCCGGGCGTTCGCCCGCATATTCTCGACTGGGAAGATCATCTCTCGACAGCATTTCCTGAGGTGCGGCTGAAGCGCTTTCTTGAAATGCGCGGCGCAGATTCGGGGCCGTGGTCGCGGATCTGCGCGCTGCCGGCGTTCTGGGTCGGGCTTCTTTATGACGACGCCGCGCTCGCGGCCGCGTGGGATGTCGCGAAAGACTGGACAGCCGAAATGCGCGACGCCTTGCGCAATGACGCCGCGCATTACGGGCTCAAAGCAAAGATCGGTAAACGGACGGTCCAGGACGTTGCGAAAGAAATCGTCGCCATCTCGCGCGAAGGGCTAAAGCGCCGCGCAAGGCCCGGCGCGATGGCGATCGACGAGACGCATTTCATCGAGCCGTTGCAGGGCATTGCGGAATCGGGCGTCACCATGGGCGAATTCATGGCGTATCATTTCGCTGTCGATCTCAAGGGCGACGAGCGGCGCCTCCTCTCTGAAGTTTCCTTCTGAGCGTGAAGGCGAAGCCGCCGATCGACGTCTTTTCAGATGTCGGCGCCGCGCAGCGATCCCTGGCGCGCAAGAGCGACGCCTTGAAGCGCGCGAGTAAAACCATCGGCCGCCCGCTCATCCGGCGGCGCGAAGGCGGCTTTGCCGGCCTCTTTCGCATTATCGTCGAGCAACAGGTTTCCGTGCCGAGCGCGCAGGCGATCTGGAAGCGCTGCGTTGAAAATCTCGACTGCGCCTCGCCCGCCTCGGCGCTCTCCGCCGGCGAAGAGGGATTGCGCCGCCTCGGCCTTTCGTCGCCCAAGGCGCGTTACGTTCTCGCCCTCGCCGAAGCCGCGCAGGAAGGAAGATTGAATTTCGGCGCCCTCCCGCCGCTCTCGGACGATGACGCGATGAAGATGCTGATCGCCTTGAAGGGGGTCGGCCCGTGGACGGCGTCGATCTATCTTCTCTTTTGCGAAGGGCGCGTCGATATCTGGCCGCCGAACGATGTCGCTTTAAAGCACGCCTATAACGCGGCGGCCGGCGCTGAAATCGACCAGAAAGCGCTCGACGCGCTCGCCTCCGCTTGGTCCCCCTGGCGCGGCGTCGCCGCCCATATTTTGTGGACCTATTACGCCCATCTTCGAGGCCGGACGCCGATCTGAGCCGCGAACGCGCTGTGGCGTTCCTGCAATTTTCACCAAAATTGTCAGGATGCTGTCATGAGGAATCAGCTAAAACTTTCCCCAACCGGCTCATTTCCGTGTAGGCTGGACGGGTCGGCAATGGAGGGTTCGTCTTCTGTAGCTTCGATCGCATGGGGTTAAGGGTCGCGTATTCGCCCGTCGCACGCAGGGGCGCTCCGTCATGCATGTGACCCGTCACGCGCCGGAAGCTTGCCCCGCGCTTGTCCTCAACGCCGACTTCCGGCCGCTTTCATACTTTCCCTTATCGCTCTGGTCGTGGCAGGACGCACTGAAAGCGGTATTCCTCGAGCGTGTCGATGTCGTCGCGCAGTATGAAACCGAGGTGCGCTCCTCGACCTTCAAGATGCGCCTTCCCTCGGTCGTGTCGCTCAAAACCTACGTCAACCACCAGCGCACGCCGGCCTTCACGCGGTTCAACGTCTTCCTGCGCGATAGCTTCGTGTGTCAGTATTGCGGGTCGAGCGAACGCGACGCCTTGACCTTCGATCATGTGACGCCGCGCTCCAAAGGCGGGCGCACGACATGGGAAAACATCGTCGCCGCCTGTTCGTGCTGCAATCTGAAAAAAGGCGGGCGGATGCCGGCGCAGGCGAAAATGTTCCCGGCGCGAAAGCCAGAACGCCCCACAATGTTCGAACTGAACGAGCGCGGGCGCGCCTTCCCGCCGAATTACCTGCACGACAGCTGGCAGGACTTTCTCTACTGGGACAGCGTGCTAGAGCCGTAAAAACGAGCGTCGCGAAACGCGTCCCCACGCCTGATACTGCATTTCGTCGATGGGCCGCACAGCTTGCGTCTCACTCCCGGATCGGCGTAGCTTGCCGCTGATATTTTGATCAAACTGGGGGAGCCATGATGATCAACCGTATTCTTCCTTCACTCGCACTGATGCTAGCGGCGTTCGCCGCAGAGCCCGCCGAGGCGCGGTTCTACTCGACTGACCCGGTCGGATATCAGGACCAGACAAACCTCTACGCCTATGTCGGGAATGATCCGGTCAATAAGGTTGACCCGAATGGGGAAGAGTCATCTTGCGTCACATTTAACAATTGCGGCTCGGGGGTGGACCCCGGCCAAGCAAGCGCCGCTGGCAAAGCCGCCGTCGTTGCAATTGTCGCAATTTTTGCTCCCGAGCTAGCTCTTGCCGCCTTGCGTAACCCGGCTGCCGCCACCGAGTTCGTAGCAGCGGCAGGTGAACTTTCCATTGGCGAGGCGGCTGGCGCTGGGCTGGGGCTGACGGCTGGCGCGAATCTCGCTGGTGAGGCGTTCGACGCACTATCGGATGGCCTAAGAATGACCACCGATGATGCTTTAAACGCTGCATCAAAGGTTTTAGGTGAGAATCCGACTGAAGTAGCCAGCGGAGTATTTCGATCCGGAGATGGCAACTTTCAAGTACGTATGACTGACTCGGACTTGGCCAAAACCGACAATCATGCCGGCGGGCCTCATATGAACTTCGAAAAGGGAACAACGACTACGAAACCAAATGGGAACGAGTCATTCAAGCCGCAGGAGAACAAGCACATATTCCTGCTGGAGGAAGAGAAATGATGGATGATAGGGAGATGCGGCGACTCAAAGCGATCACCCAAGATTTGGCGGAATTCGACGATTCCCTAACTCGAAACGGCAAAACAGAACACCTTATAGAGAGCAGGACGGGCGATGACGGAGCGTTTGAGATTTACGCGAATGCCGAAGGACTTGTGCATATGGCGCGCCAGATAATGCAGCTTGCTCAGGCGCGTATCGACGGAAAGCATCTGCACTTTGATGCCGCTGGGATGTTGGAGAAGTCTGATCATCCTTTTCTAGTGAGCTACAAGTCCGCAGAGTGGGATAAAAGGGGCGGAACGGATTCGACAGCACGATAAAAGGGGTGACAGGGCACTTAGATGATGCGCGACTTTAAATCGCTGTTTTCGATCGGCTTCGCCGCAGCTCTGCTGATATTTATCGGACTCATGGCGCCTGCCCTCGCTGAATCCGGCGTGAGGAAGGCAAGCCAAATCGCGGAGCTTTTGAAATCAAGCGATAGCGCCATCGACTTTGCCGAAGCCAAGCTCGCCATCGACAAAATCGTCGATCCGTCGATCGATCGCGATGCGGCGCGGGCCGAGCTTGATCAACTGACCGCGGCGTCGCGCGTTCTCGCCGGCCCGCA
>JBBTJH010000165.1:4436-11571 GCA_038059555.1 Pseudomonadota bacterium
CAGAAAATCGCTGCGGTGAGGAAAGTCATTTATGAACCCGGCCCTTGGAACCGCAATCGTCCGTTCAGTTACGATCGCGCCGATCCGCTCGGTCGCGACAGCAGGAATAAGCTGATTTCGACCTATTTGCAGACGCGCAAGGGAAACTGCGTTTCCATGCCGGCGCTGTTTCTGATCCTTGCGGACCGCCTCGGCGCCGATGTGACGCTGTCATCCGCGCCGCTGCACATATTCGTGAAATGGACGGATGAGGCCGGGCGGGTGACTAATCTCGAAACCACAAGCGGCGCTCACCCCGCGCGCGATGTCTGGATACGCCAACAGGAGCCGTTCACGGACGAAGCCGTTGCGAACGGCGTGTACCTTCAAAAAATGTCCCGCCTCGAAGCCGTCGCGCATTTGGCGACTGTGGCGGTCGATAGGGAGATTGACGACGGCGACTATGAAAGTGCGGTATCGACGGCGGAGGCGATTCTCGAGATCAATCCGAGGGATGTCTACGCGATGGTGAAAGCGGGGGATGCATACGGCCATTTGCTGCGAACCCGCTTTTACGAGGTTTATCCGACGCCGGCCGACATTCCGGCGGATGAAGTCGCCGCCTATCGATATTCAGCGAAAATGAACGCAGAGATGTTCGAAAGGGCGGAGGCGCTCGGCTGGCGGCCGGTTCAATAAGCGGCCTGAATTTCGTCCTCGAACCCTGATCCGGCCCCCGGGTTGTCCTTCCGCCCCCGGCATCCTACATTCCCGCCGGGGCATGCCGGAGGGTATCCATGCGCAATTCGTCTTTTATCGCAGCTTTCATTCGCGTCGCCGCAGGCGCGGTGTCGCTCACTGTCGTTTCAAGCTGCGCCTACAATGAAGAACTAGGACGCAGCCAGATGGCGTTCATTCCGTCGGGGCAGATGTCCTCGCTCGGATCGACCGCATGGTCGGACGTCAACAAGAAAGAGAAAGTTTCGACCGATCCCAAATATGTGAGCCGGCTCAACCGCGTCGCGCCGAAAGTGCTGATTGCCGCCGGCGAGGACCCGTCGAAATGGGATTACAAGGTGTTCGATTCAAAACAGCTGAACGCCTTCGCGCTCCCCGGCAATCACTTCGCTGTTTACACCGGCATCATGGACATCATGGCGAATGACGACCAGCTCGCGACCGTCATCGGCCACGAGGTCGCCCACGTTCGCGCCAATCACGGCGGCGAGCGCGTCTCGCAACAGCTCGGCGCCAATTTCGCGCTGTCGGCGGCGCAGGCGGCGATCGGCTCGGGCAGCCAGTCTGGGCAAATGGCGCTCGGCGCTTTGGGCCTTGGCGCGCAATACGGCGTCTTGATGCCCTTCTCGCGCAAGCACGAGCTGGAAGCCGACAAGCTCGGGCTCATCTACATGAACCGGGCCGGGTACGATCCCAATGAAGCGCTGAAATTCTGGCAGAAGATGAGCGCCTCCGGCGGGCAAAAACCGCCCGAATTCATGTCCACCCACCCGGCCGACGCAACGCGCATCCAGCAGATCAAGGACGTCATCGCGACGCTTCCCCCGCGCGGCCAGTAAGGCTCTCTAAGGCGGCGCGGCGCCATGCCGGCGCGCGCCGAATTAGCGGTTGAAATCAAGGCGGGCCGCGCCTAGGTTCCCGGCCCGCCCCCGGCCAAAAACGCCGGGTCGACGTGCCGCCTTAGCTCAGTTGGTTAGAGCGCTAGATTGTGGATCTAGAGGTCTTCGGTTCAATTCCGAAAGGCGGTACCATTTTGAGGCGATCTGTAATTGTAGCGCGCCGGGCGTTCAATCAGAGGCAAAGCGCCCGCGGGCCATCCTTCGAGACGCGCGCGAAGCGGCGCGCTCCTCCCACCTACGCGGCGCGCCAGAGCGCCGCTCCGGCGCGGCGGCGGCAGGATGAGGAATCTCTTTATTTCGCAGCTTAATTCCTCATCCTGAGGAGCATTCCGAAGGAATGCGTCTCGAAGGATGGAGCGCGCGGGCCGTCGCTGATTTCGCGACAGGCGCTCCAGGATCTAACTGCTGCTCCCCCGCCTGACGGAGATCGTGAGCGAGGGCGCGCACCGCGAGGCGCATGTTTGCGCGCGTCGGCGCGAGATCTGCTGCGCTCCGATATAGCCGCGGCGGCGCCTACGGGCTAACTTTCCGCCCGGTTCGATAAAGCGCGAGGAACATGCCGGTATTCCAGTCTGAGATTGACCTGAAGTCGGACGCGTTCGTCTCGAACAGGGCGGCGCATCTGAAGCTGATCGAGGAATTTCGCGGTCTCGAGCGCAAGATCGTCGAGACCTCGGCGCGCGCCAGGGCGAAATTCGAAAAGCGGGGCCAGTTGCTGCCGCGCGACCGCCTGGCGCTGGTGCTCGATCGCGGCGCGCCGTTTCTCGAGCTTTCAACGCTCTGCGGCTATAAAATGCACGACGATGACGGGGATGTTAACATCTTCGGCGGCGGCGGCATTTGCGGGATCGGCTTTATCTCGGGCGTGCGCTGCCTTGTCTCCGCGTCGGATGCCGGCATCAAGGGCGGGGCTGCTACGCCGATGGGCGTCAACAAGGCGCTGCGCGGGCAGGAGATTGCGCTGAAGCAAAAGCTCCCGGTCGTGCAGCTGATCGAAAGCGCGGGCGCCAATCTCTTTCGCCAGTCGGAGATGTTTATCCCCGGCGGTCAGACGTTCGCCAACCTCGCGCGCCTCTCGGCCGCCGGGTGCCCCGTCATTTCTGTCGTGCACGGATCATCTACCGCGGGCGGCGCCTATCAGACGGGTCTTTCCGACTACGTCATCGTCGTGCGCGGCAGATCCAAAGTCTTTCTCGCCGGTCCGCCGCTATTGAAGGCGGCGACCGGAGAGATCTCGACCGATGAAGCGCTTGGCGGCGCCGAGATGCATTATCATGTCTCGGGCGTTGCCGATTACATGGCCGAAAACGACGCGGACGGGCTGCGCATCGCGCGCGAGATCACGGCAAAACTGCAATGGAACAAGGACGCGCCGGCGCGCGCGAGGTCCTTTCGCGAGCCGCTTTACGACGCGGAAGAAATTCTCGGGATCACGCCGGCCGACTACAAGACGCCTTATGACGTGCGCGAGAATATCGCGCGCATCGTCGATGGCTCCGACATTCTCGGGTTCAAGGACGGCTTTGGCGCCGCGACCGTTTGCGTTCACGCCGAAATCGCCGGTCACGCGGTCGGCGTCATCTCGAATAACGGCCCGATCGACGCTGACGGCGCCGCGAAAGCCGCGCAGTTCATTCAGCTCCAGTGTCAGGCGGGAACGCCGGTCGTCTTTCTTCAGAACACGACCGGCTATCTCGTCGGCGCGGACGCCGAACAGCGCGGCATCATCAAGCACGGCTCGAAGATGATACAAGCGGTCGCCAACATGACCGTCCATAAAATCACCCTGCATATCGGCGCCTCCTTCGGGGCCGGCAATTACGGCATGTGCGGGCGCGCTTTCAATCCATCGTTCATTTTCGCCTGGCCGAACAACCGTGTCGCCGTCATGGGCGGCGAGCAGGCGGCGAAAACCATGCGCATCGTCGGCGAAGAAGGCGCGCGCGCCAGGGGCGAGGAGCCAAACGCTGCTTATTTCGACGCCATGGCCAAGACGATCATCGACAAATATGACGAGGAAAGCCGCGCACTTTTTGCAACGGCGCGCCTTTGGGATGACGGGCTCATCGATCCTCGCGATTCGAGAAAAGCGCTCGCCTTTTGTCTCGACACGGTGACGGAAGCGCAGTCGCGGCGCTTGAAGCCGAATGTCTTCGGCGTCGCGAGGATGTGACGATGACGCTTCCCGCCCTCACGGATATTAGTCTCGACCGCCGGCAATCGACCTTGATCGCGACCCTCAACCGTCCGCAGGCGAAGAACGCGCTGAACGCTGCAATCATCGACGGCCTGTTCGCGCTCTGTGATTTGCTTCAACATAACAGCGAGATCAGAACGCTGGTGCTGCGCGGCGCCGGCGGAACATTTTGCGCGGGCGGCGACATCAAGGAATTCGCGGCGCAATTGACGGCGGCCGATCCGGCGCCCGGCGCAGACGATCCCGTTGCAACAGGCAATCGCCGTTTTGGCGAGCTTCTTTTGAAACTTGACGCGCTGCCGCAGGTCGTTGTGAGCTTCATCGAAGGCGCCGCGTTCGGCGGCGCGATGGGCTTCATCGCGGTTTCGGATGTTGCAATCGCCGCAAGCGACGCGAAATTTTCATTGTCGGAAACGACCCTTGGCCTGCCGCCGGCGCAGATCGGTCCTTTCGTCGTGAGAAAGCTCGGCCTGTTCGGGGCGCGCCGTCTCGCGCTCACCGGCGCGCGGTTCGGCGCCGAAGAAGCATTTCGCACCGGCCTCATCGACCGCGTCGCGGCGCCCGGCGATATCGAAGCGGCGCTCGCCGCGACGCTGACCGACATCGGCCGCTGCGAGCCGCAAGCAATCGCCGCGACAAAGCGCATCTTCAACAGGGCGGCGCGCGCCGTCGATCCCGCAGAACTGGACGCCGCCGCAAAGGAATTCGCGAGTTGCCTGCGCGGCGCAGGGCGCCAAGGCGCCGGGGCTTTTGCGCGCAAAGAGGCGCCGTCCTGGGTCGAGACATATCCGGAGCGATCTGAGGCATGAAAAAAATTCGCAAAATCCTGATCGCCAATCGCGGCGAAATCGCGGTGCGCGTCATGAAGACGGCGAAAGCGCGCGGCATCGCGACGGTGGCGGTTTATTCTGACGCCGACGCTGCTGCGCTGCATGTCCGCTTTGCCGATGAGGCGATCCGCATCGGGCCTGCGGAAGCCGCGCTCAGCTATTTAAAGATAGACGCCGTCATTGACGCGGCGAAAAAATCGGGCGCCGACGCCATTCATCCGGGCTATGGATTTCTCTCGGAGCGCGCGGCTTTTGCCGAGGCGTGCGAGGCGAACGGCATCATTTTTGTCGGCCCGCCAGCTTCGGCGATCGCGGCGATGGGCGACAAGGCCGAATCAAAGCGCTGCATGATCAAAGCGGGCGTCCCCTGCATTCCCGGCTATCAGGATGAAGACCAGTCGGGCGCGCGCCTAGCGAAAGAAGCAGAGCGCATCGGATTTCCGGTGATGCTGAAGGCGTCGGCGGGCGGGGGCGGGCGCGGCCAGCGCATCGTCTACGAGGCGGGTGAGCTCAATCAATCGATCGCGTCGGCGCGGCGCGAGTCGGAGAGCGCGTTCGGCGACGCGCGCCTGATTGTCGAGAAAGCTGTCATCGGCGCGCGCCATGTCGAAATTCAACTGATGGCCGACGCGCACGGGACGTGTCTTTATCTCGGCGAACGCGATTGCTCGTTGCAGCGCCGCCGCCAGAAAGTGATCGAAGAGGCGCCATCGCCCGCGATTAGCCCTGATATCCGGAAACGCATGGGCGAGGCGGCCGTCGAGGCCGCGCGCGCCGTCGGCTACACGAACGCCGGCACGGTCGAGTTTTTGTTCGACCCGAAGACGAAAGACTTTTATTTCCTCGAAATGAACACGCGGCTGCAAGTTGAGCACCCGGTGACCGAGATGGTGACGGGCCTTGATCTTGTCGGCCTTCAGCTCGATGTCGCGGAGGGAAAAAAACTCGCCCTCGCGCAAAACGATATCGCGCTAGAAGGCTGGGCGATCGAGGCGCGGCTCTATGCGGAAGATCCGTCGGCTGCGTTCCTGCCGCATTCCGGCAAAATCGCGGTCTGGCGCGCGTCCCCGTCAGCGCGCACCGATAGCGGCATTGCAGAGGGCGACAGCGTTTCAAGCTTTTACGATCCGATGGTTGCAAAAATCATCGCGCATGGGTCAACGCGCGATGAGGCGCGCGCGCGGCTTGCTGCGGCGCTCAAAGAAACAATACTCCTCGGCGTCGGCAACAATCGCGATTTCCTGATCGGACTTCTGGAAGACGAGACCTTCGCAAAAGGCGAGGCGGCGACCGATTATATCGAAGCAAATCTCGACCGCCTCACCAAGCGAAAGCCGCCGGGCGGCGCGGCGGCGCTTGCGCTGGTCGCAGGGGCGCTGCTCGACCGTCCGTTCAACGATTTGCTGACCGGCTGGAATTCACGCGGGGCGTCAAGATTTCCGCTCCACATCGCGCTCACCAATGGCGCCACCCTCAAGGGCGATGCAAGGGTCAGCGGGCGCAGCATCGAGGTCGCGATGGGCGAGGCGATTTCCGTCATCGACATCGTTTCAAAGAGCGACAGCGAAATTCGCTATCTGAGCGCTGACGGCGCGGGCGTTGCCGCTTTCGCGCGCCATGGCCGGCACATCGACATCGACGCCGGCGGCGCCGCCGAGCGGTATTTTGACTTCGCCTTGGCGCCGGCGACCTAATCCGGCGCCGGCGCCGACAGCGTCAAGGCGCCGATGGCAGGCGCGGTGACGTCGGTCACGGTGAAAGCCGGCGACAAGGTGACAAAAGGCCAGACGGTTGCAACCATCGAAGCGATGAAGATGGAGCATCAGTTAAAAGCGCCGCGCGACGGCGTCGTTGCCGAAATCGGCGCGAAGATCGGCGATCAGGTCGCGATCCGCGCGAAGATCGTCAGCTTGGAACCGGAGGGATAATCGATGTCCGACAAAGCGATCATCACGTGCGCGCTGACGGGGGTTCTCACCAACCCGAAACAGCATCCGGTGCCGGTGACGCCGGCGCAAATGGCGGCCGAGGCGAGGCGCGCGTTCGACGCCGGCGCCTCGATCATGCACGTCCATTACCGCGACCAGCGCGACGGCATGGGACATTTGCCGACATGGGACGCGAAAATCTGCGCGGAAATCAACGCTGCGATCCGCGCCGCCTGTCCCGGCGTCATCCTCAACATGACGACCGGCGTTGTCGGCTCCGATTACGGCTATGTGCTCGATTACCTTCGCGCTTGCCGCCCGGAAATGGCGGCGTGCAATGCGGGAACGCTCAATTATCTCAAAACCAAAAGCGACGGCTCATGGGCGTGGCCGCCGATGACCTTCGACAATCCCGTTTCAAAAGTCACAGACTTCATCAAGGTGATGAAGGAGATCGGCACGCTGCCCGAATTTGAATGTTTCGATATCGGCATCGTGCGCTCGGTCGGGCTCTATCTTGAAAACGGGCTGACCGATCACGCGGATTATAATTTCGTGATGGGC
>JBBTJH010000166.1:0-9564 GCA_038059555.1 Pseudomonadota bacterium
ATCAACGGGACGACCGGCTATGAAGAGGCGGGCGCGCAGGGCCTTCTCGCCGGAGCAAACGCCGCCGCCAAGGCCGCCGGATCGGACCCGATCCTCATCGACCGGGCGGAAGGCTATATCGGCGTCATGATCGACGATCTTGTGACGCGCGGCGTCACTGAGCCCTACCGCATGTTCACGAGCCGGGCGGAATACCGGCTGACCTTGCGGGCGGACAACGCGGATTTGCGCCTCACGGCCCGCGGCGAAAAGCTCGGCTTGGTCGGGAGCCCAAGAGCCTGCGCGTTTCACGTGAAACGCCAAATGCTCGACGAGGCGCGCGCTTGGGCGCGCTCGGCGGGCCTCACCCCCTCCGAGGCCGCCAAAGCCGGGCTCGCCATCAATCAGGATGGCCGAAGGCGGAGCGCGCTCGATCTCCTCGCCCTCCCCGGCGTCAGCCTCAAAACCCTCGCGAGCGTCTGGCCGGAAGTCGACGCTCTTCGCGCCGATGTCGCCGAGCAGCTCGAGATCGAAGCGCTCTATTCCGGTTATCTCGGGCGACAGGAGGCGGATATTCTCGCCTTCAAAAAAGACGAGAGCTTGAGCCTTCCGGCGGATCTTCCCTATGGCGCGATCAAGGGGTTGAGCCATGAGGTGCGCGCCAAGCTCGAAGCGACCCGGCCCGCGACCCTCGGGCAGGCGGGGCGCGTTGAAGGCGTGACGCCCGCCTCGCTCGCGGTCCTCCTCGCCTACCTGAAGAAAAGCGAGCGCGCGGCGGGATGACATACCGGACGGAAGACTTCGCCGCAGAGTATGACGTTTCACGTGAAACGCTGGACCGGTTGATCGCGATGGATGAGGTCCTCATCGACTGGTCATCCCGGCATAATCTGATCGCCCGTTCGACCATGGAGGATCGCTGGGAGAGGCATTACCGGGACAGCGCCCAACTTTACGGGCTGATCCCTGCGGGCGCGAAGACGCTGGCCGATCTAGGCTCCGGCGCCGGTTTTCCAGGGCTCATCCTGGCGGCGATGGGCGCGGGGAGGGGCTTGAAGGTGACGCTCGTTGAAGCGACCGGAAAAAAATGCGCTTTTCTTGCCGCCTCTATCGCCGCCATGGGGCTCAGCAATGTCGAGGTAGTGCCACAACGCATTGAAAGTATTACCATTTCACCGCCAGATGTGGTGACCGCCCGGGCCCTCGCCCAACTTGATAAGCTCCTCGGTTACTCGCATGAATTTACGAGCGAAAAAACCGTCCTGATCTTTCCAAAAGGACAAGATGTTGAGGCTGAATTGACCGCAGCCGCTAAATCTTGGCATATGAAGGTCGAAAAGCGGCCCAGCGTGACGAGCCCCGGCTCTACAATCCTCGTCATTCGCGATTTGAAGCCGAAAGCCGCCGTGAGCCCCGTGAGGAACCGCCGACCGTGACAGACGCCGCCGCGCCCCCTTCCGCCCGCCCGCGCATCCTCGCGATTGCGAACCAGAAGGGCGGCGTTGGCAAGACGACGACGGCGATCAATCTCTCGACGGCGCTCGCGGCTGTCGGCGAGAAAGTCCTCCTCGTCGATCTCGACCCCCAGGGAAACGCGTCGACCGGCCTTGGCGCGGAGGCGGCTGACCGCTCGGTCACGACCTATGATGCGCTGATGGGCGAATACCGGCTTGAAGCCGCGATCGTCGACAGCGGCATCCCGGGACTGCGCCTCGCGCCGGCGGGCGTCGATCTTGCCGGGGCCGAGGGTGAGCTGATCGACGCCGAGCGGCGCCATTACCGCCTCGCCGACGCGCTCGAGGACTATCTCGCGGTCGCGCCGGGGACGAGTTACGTGCTGATCGACTGCCCGCCCTCGCTGTCGCTGTTGACGATCAATGCGCTGGCGGCCGCCGACGCCGTCATCATCCCCTTGCAGGCTGAGTTTTTCGCCCTCGAAGGCCTTTCCCAGATCATGCGCACGATCGAGACCGTCCGTCAGCGGATCAATCCGCGCCTTGAACTCCAAGGGATCGTTCTCACCATGGTCGACGGGCGCAACAATCTTGCGGGCGCGGTCGAAGAGGACGTCCGCGCGCATATGGGCGCCAAGGTTTATGAGACCGTCATTCCGCGCAATGTGCGGATTTCAGAAGCGCCGAGCCACGGCAAGCCCGCGCTCCTTTACGATCTCAAATGCGCCGGCAGCCAGGCCTATATCCGTCTCGCCAGCGAACTCATTCAGCGTGAACGCAATGCGCGCAAAGCAGCGTAAGGGGCGGGCAGCATGAACGCCATCAAGAAAGCCAGCGGCCTCGGGCGCGGACTTGACGCGCGCCTTGGCGACGCGCCTGCGCTCCGCCGCGAGGAGCCGGTCGATGCGCCGGCGTCCGCGCGGCGCCAGGCCGCCCTGCCGATCGAGTTTTTGAAGCCCAATCCGACCCAGCCGCGCCGCCAGTTCAATGAAGACGCGATCGAAGAGCTTGCCGCCTCGATCCGCGCGCGCGGGCTGTTGCAGCCGATTCTCGTCCGCCCGGCGGGGCGCGACATCTATGAGATCGTCGCCGGCGAACGGCGCTGGCGCGCGGCGCAGCGGGCCGGCGTTCACGAAGTGCCGGTCGTCATCCGCGACCTCGACGATACCGAAACGGCTGAAATCGCCCTCATCGAGAACGTCCAGCGGGTCGATCTCAACCCGATGGAGGAAGCCTCGGCCTACGCCCGCCTCGCGGACGTCTATGGGCGGACGCAGGACGACATCGCCAAGGCGGTCGGCAAATCCCGAAGCCACGTCGCCAATCTGATGCGACTCGTCACGCTGCCGCCGAAGTGCCGCAAAGCGCTCGAAGACGGGGCCCTCACCATGGGCCACGCACGCGCGCTTCTCGGCGCCAAAAAACCGGACGAGGCGCTAGGTCTCGTATTAAAACAGGGCCTCAACGTTCGGGACACCGAGACCTATGTCCGCAAGCTGAATGAAGACCCGGCGGCAAAGGCGCCGGGCGTAGGCCGCGAGCCGCCGAAATCATCCGTACCCGGAAAAAAAGACGCGGACACGAGAGCCCTGGAAGCCGACCTCGCGGCCGCTCTCGGCCTTGAAATCGCGATCGATCACAAGCCGAAGGGCTCGGGCGTCGTCACCATATCCTACCGCAGCCTCGACCAGCTCGACGACGTCTGCAAAAGGCTGATGGGGTCGGGGGTTTAGCGCTCTCTATTCAGGCGACAGCCCGCCGAGCACAATAAGCGGCCAGAACGAAAGGCCGAAAACAAGGAGCGCATAAGAGCGGACCTTCCAGCGCGAATTTGCGGCGATGACATCCGGCCTGTCGCTATTGAGCCGGTTCGTCCAAATGACGAGTGGGACCACGAGCAGAAAAATGACAGCGTCTGACAGCGAGACGGCGATCGCCTCCCAGCCCATCTCCTTCATACCGCGCGCGGCGGCGTTCGCCGCGACGCTAAGGATCAAGTAGGCGCCCGCAAGAGCGGCGCCGATCGCGACCGACGGCCCCGTTCCCGGGGGCATTTTTCGCCTGATCTCGTCGAATAGCGGAAAATAGAAGAACGCGCCGAAAATCGCCCTGAAAGCTGGAGAAATCGCTCGTTCCTCGCTCCGCTTCGCCTGTCGCCAGCAACGGTACATCCATATGTAGACGTAGAGCCCGAGAGTCGCGGCGCCGAGGATGATAAATTTTCCGGTGCTGACGGGATGGAATATGGACGGGCTTATCGTCGCCGCGTCAGTTTTTAACGATTGCCAGCCTGTGAACAGGACGAAAAAGCCTGACAGGATGGTGAAACCAAACGCGAAGGCGGAAGCGATGCCAAGCGGCGTCAATTCGCTCGCGGCGCCTTCGTCAAGATTATATTCGACGACATTCCAGTCATCCAACTCATCGACTAGCTTTGAGTAGTCCGGCATTCGCACGAGCGGGATCTCCGGAGCCTTTGTCATGAGACGCCACGAAATCCATACGGATTTTCCCTCTGGAATGGATCTGCGGACGAATTCGAACTCCGGCGTATTGGCTGAGTAGTCGTCAATACCGCTCATTTTCACGCCCGTATTCTTGAGTTGAACGACGTGTTCGACGTGCAAAGGAAAAGGCAGAGAGATTGGCGCGCGCCGTGAAGTTTTGTTGATTTCGGTCAGCTGGTTGCGTACCGCGTCGGCCTGTAGGAGAAAGGCGCTTTTTATATCGGCGGCGAGATATCGCTCGGCTGTGAGGACATAGCGTTCCACGGTGACGATCGCGTTTTTGTCTCGATCATCCGTGACGGCGATATCGCCCGTTTGTTCAATTCCGGGATAAAGACCCTCATAATATTTGAGATAATTCGCCGATAATCCGCCGCTCGATTGGGAGGCGAGCGTGCGGCGAAATCCATCAGCGCCGGCGCCGAGGTAAGCCGTCTTGACTTCAAGCGTGACGCCGGCTTCAGCGCTCTTTGCAAAGTCAAAGGTCTCCGTGACCTTACGGTCCGGCGTAGGGCTGCTCGTAACTTCGACCGGCCATAATTGATCGGCCCCCGACATCAAGGGCAGGGCATAACCTACAACCGGCGGAGCGATATTCGGAAATACGCCGCCCTGATGGGAAAACGTCGCGTCGATCCAATGGCGCTTGCCTTCGATGATAGCGACGACGATCGCATGATCGAAAGCGAGCGGCGACGGCGCAAGCTGCGGCAGAGCATTTCCAGCGTCATTGTCGGTAAGGGCGACATGCGCTTCAAGGCCCATCTCTCGAAGGATCGACACCAACAAAAGCGCCTTGTCCTTGCAGTCTCCCCAACCTCGAGCGACCACGAGTTCCGGCGACCTCGGCAGGTGAGAGCCGACCCCTGTTTCATCCGCGACGTAGCGGATTTCATCTTGCACATACCGGATTGCGCTCGTGACGCGCACGTTCAGAGGGGCGCCGGCCGGGGCGAGACTTTCCAATATCCGCTCTGGCGCGACGGCTCCGGCTTCGTATTGCGGGGCGAGGCTTCCGGCGACCTTACGCCAGGTCGGCAGCGTCGACACGGCGACGCTGGCCCAAATGGGGAAGGTCGATGGAACCGCATCTTCCCCTCTAACAAGTTTTTGATGCTCGCGGCGCCAATCATACGTGATGGAGCTTGCGGCTGCTTCGATCTGCGGAGGTGCTGTCTGGCCCCTTGGCAAGATTGTGAGGGGCTTGTCCTTCGGGGTCACGATCTTCCGATGAAACAACCCGACTGGAACTGACCATTCGATTGAAAAGTCGCTAAAGTACTGACCAGGCCAAATCTTCGAGGCGGACTTCCAGCTAATTTCATAGTCGATGGTATCGCCGACGCGCACGTCGGGAATTTGGAAATAGGCGGTGAGGTCGCCGTCGGTGACGCCCTCGCCTAGATCGGCTTCGCGCTGGATGATTGAAAAGGCGTTCGCGTCAAGCCGATTGATCACCTCATTTCCGCGTATGACGTTAATCGAATGAATGTAAAATTCATCCTCAGTCGGATCAAAAACGAACTCCAACCGGCCGCTGTCTTCAAGACCGGCGCGATCGAGAACGCGCCGGACCGTACGCCAGTAATGCTGATAGGAATTGTTTTCGATCACCGTTTGGGAGTCGAGAAGGAGGTAGAGTACGCCGTCTTGCGCTTGACGTAGATCCTCGTCGCGACTTTCGGGGGTTTCCTGATAATCAACCCACGAGGGCCTCGCACCCACATGGATAAGGGACGACGGCTGACTCATCTCTTCAGCCGCCGCGCGGGGCGGCGCCCATGCTGCTAAGGCGGTCGCCGCCAGCACACCCGCCCAGAACCTACCCATAGAATTCATCCCACGCCCCCGTTGCGGCGACAGTTTTATTTTGTTTTATCGCCTGAACAAAGCAAAAACGCAGGCATAGCAAATAGAGATAGCTCAGACGCGCTGGTATGCACTGAGAAAATAGGCGCCAAAACCTGCGGCGAGAAGCGCCGCTGCGAACGCCGCTTCCGCCGGGCGGCTCGCAGCCGCGTAGATCAGCGTCCACAAGGTGAGCGCGAGATAGACGAGCGGCGTCAGCGGGTAGAGCGGCGTTTTGAAGGGCCGTGCGAGGAGGGGCTGGCGGGCCCTTAGAACGAAGAGCCCCAAAACCGTGAAAAAGCTGTTCAGCGCCGTCAAAAACCCCGCAAAGACGAGGATCGACTGAAAGCTCGAGGTGACGATGAGCAGCGCGGCGACGGCCGATTGCGCGTAGATCGCGCGCGCCGGGATCTGATCGCGGTTGACGGCGGCGAGCGGGCGAAAGGCTGGAAAATCCTCGCCGATCGCCTGCAATACGCGCGGGCCCGCGATGGTCATGGCGCTGACCGTCGAGATCAGAAGGCTCGCCATCACGAGGCCGACGAAATCGGCGGCGCGCGCCCCGAATATAGCCTTTGCTGCGATAAAGCCGATCTCGACTTTACCGGCGAGGTCTTCGGCGGGCGCTGCCGCCATGAACGCGGCGTTGAGGGCGATATAGAGCGCCGTGACGACGAGGGACCCAAGCGCCAGAATGCGCGGCAGGTTTTTTGAAGGGTTATCGATCTCGCCGGTGATGTAGGTCGCGGCGTTCCAGCCGGCATAGGCGTAGCTGACATAGATGAGCGAGACGGCGAACGCGCTGCTCGCGATAATTTCGATGTCGCCGGCCGCTGGAAAGAATGAGACTTGTTGGGGCGCATCGAGCAAGAAAGCCGCGCCTGCGCAGAAGGAGACGATGGCCGCGATTTTGATGAGGGTGAATACGGTCTGCAAGCCGCCGCTCATCCGCCGGCGCGAGGCGTGAATGCCGGCAAGGAGCGCCACCAGTGCGACAGCGATCCCTTGCTCGGCAGCGCCCGAAGCGCCCGGCGCCAGCACCGATAGTCCGTAGGCGGAAAAAGTGATAGCAGCGAGTGCGACGGGGGCGGCAAACCCGATGGTCGATGAAATCCACCCCGAGACGAAGCCCGCCGCCGGGTGATAAATCTCGCGAAGGAGCGAATACTCGCCCCCGGAGCGCGGCAGCGCCGCGCCAAGCTCGGCGTAGCTCATCGCGCCGGCGAAGGCGGCAAGGCCCCCGAGGCCCCAGAGAAGCAGAATCGGAAAGCCGGCCTTCAGGTCCTGAAGCTGGAAGCCAAGGCTCGTGAAAACGCCGGTGCCGATCATGTTGGCGATGATGACGCTGACGGCGGCAAGAAAGCCGTAGCGGGTTTTGGCGGGGGCTTTCTCCAAAAACGCCGCCTACCGGTTGGCGAGGCTGGCGATGCGCAAGGCGGCGCGTTCTACGATTTCCTCGTCCGGAAGGCCGGTCGATTTGGCGCCGAGTTCAGCTTCAATCAGCATGTCGAGCGCGGCGTCGAGTTTGGCGAGGGACCAGCGGTTGAGGCGCGCTTCAAACGCGCGCTTTTCCATAAAAAAGACCGGCGGGCGGAGCTTTCCCATCGCCGTCTCCATGCTCGCCCCTTCGGCCATAAACCCTCGCGCCGCGCGCAGGCGAACAAATTCGCGTTGCAGCGCCCGCACGGTTCCAACGGGACTTGCGCCCGCGACCGCTGAGCGGTGGAGCGCCCGGGCGAGGCGCGCTTGCGACCCGTCGGCGGCAGCTCCCGCCGCGTCGCCCGCCGCGTCCGACACCGTGTCAACAAGGACCGCGCGCACGTCGTCGAGGGTGATGACGCCCGCTCCGTCGCGCACTTCCTTTGGCCCTTTATAAAGGATCAGCTTGTCGATTTCGGCGCGCGAGACGCCGCGATCTTCGCCAAGAAGAAGGACGAGAAAGTCGAGCGCCTCGCTGTCAAAACGCAAATCCTCGGCCCGTGCGGCGGCGTCCGCAATCATGCGCACGTCAGCGGGGGCGTCCGAATAACATGGAAGCGCGATCGCGGCTTTTGAGCCTTCAAAGAGCTTTCGAAGGCCCGAGGTTTTCGACAAATCGCCCGCCTCGATGAGGACGATCCCCGTCGGTTTCAAATGCCCGCCCCGAAGCCCTTCGACGACAAGTTTTGCGGCCGCCGCAGCGCTCTCGCCGTTCGTCCGTATGCGAACGACACGCTCGCCGCCCATCATGGAGAGCGCGGCCGCCTCGTCGCTAAGGCGCGCGGGGTCGGATTTCAGATCCGCGTCGGTCAGCTCTAAATAGTTGAAGGGGTCTTTAAAGTCGGCGCAAACCTGTTTTGCGACCGCGTCCGCCCGCTCGCGCACAAGACCAAGATCTGGGCCGTAGACAAGGATCGCCGCGATTTTCGGGTCGCGCCGGGCGACGAAGGCGTCAATCGACTTCCCCTTCAGCGCCGTCATTTTTTCGCCTTGTCGGCGTCGTCCCTGGCGGCGGCGAGTTTCAGCAAAATATCGCGCTCGATATCTTCAACGAGCTGCGTCGCGGCTTTCTCGCGCGCCGCTTCCTCGGCGTAGAGCGTTGAATATTGCGAATTGACGATGTTGAACGAGGCGATTGAGGTGATGCGCCCCTTGAATTTCTTGCCGCTGGCGCGCTCGACCAGCGTGTAATTGCCAACGAGGCGGTAATTGTAACGGGTGACCGAGGCGTCGATCTGCACCGCTAGGCGTTCCGATTGCTCATCGGCGGAGATCAGAAGATCGTATTGCGCCTCCGATGCGGCGGGCGCTGTCCGGCGGACAAAGGCGCGCGTCAAAACGGGCTCGATTTCCTCGGTTGCGGTGAGGGTCGACAGCGCAACATTCCGAAGGCCCGGCGCCGATCCGTCCGAGGTCGCGTACAGCGGCTGGAACCCGCAGGACTGGAGCGTGAGGGCGGCCGCGATCGCCGCGAGGATTTTGCCTGTTCTCCCGCTCATCCCCGCGAAAGCGGGGATCCATGCGGCGAGAGACTGGATCCCCGTTTTTGCGGGGATGAACGGAAATAGGGACATGCTGCCTCGTCGCCGGTCAAATCGTCAGTTCGCCACGATATTCACGATCCGGCCCGGAACCACAACAATTTTGCGGACGGTGACGCCTTCGAGATAGCGCCGGACCTCCGGTTCGGCGAGCGCTGCCGCCTCGATCGTCTTGGCGTCGTCCGACGGAGAGACGGAAATCTCGCCCCGGCGCTTGCCGTTGACCTGAACGGGAAGGGTGATCGCATCGCGGACAAGGAGAGCTTTGTCCGCCTCCGGCCAGGGCGCGGCGCAGACGAGCCCCTTGCCGCCGAGCGTTTCCCAGCATTCCTCCGCAAGGTGCGGCGTGAACGGCGCGATGAGGCGTACGAGCGCCGAGAGGGCTTCCGTCTGAGCCCAATCCGATCCCCCAAGGGCGCTGCTCTTCTTCAGAACATTCAAAAACTCATAGATCCGCGCGATCGCCTTGTTGAAGCGAAAGCCTTCGATGTCGTCGGTGACGCCTTGAATTGTTTCGTGCGTCGCGCGGCGAAGATCGGCGTCCGCGCCGGCGGGCGGGTTGGAATGGTCGTGCGCGGCAAGCGCGCCTTTCGCCGGCTCGACCGCGTCCCAGATGCGCGCGACCAGTTTCCACGCGCCGGCCGCGCCCGCATCCGTCCACTCGACGTCGCGCTCGGGCGGCGAGTCCGACAGAATGAACCAGCGGATCGCGTCGGCGCCGTATTTTTCGACAATCTCCTGCGGCGAGACGACGTT
>JBBTJH010000167.1:0-3343 GCA_038059555.1 Pseudomonadota bacterium
GGCGGCGTCGGCGGATGACGGCGACCGTGGACGCGAGCGTGAGCGCGCTGAAAATCAACGCGGCGAAGGCCGCAATTATGATCGTTCGGACCATCGCCGCAGCGAAGAGCACCGCCGCGACGGCGGGCAAAGCTATGAGCACCGCCGCAGCGAAGAACACCGCCGCGACGGCGACCACCGCAGCGATGACCGCCGAGGCGACAGCCGAAGAGGCGATGATCGCCGGGGCGATGACCACCGGAGAGATGCTCGCCGCAGCGACAGCCACAGAAGCGACGGTTATCGGACTGACGGTCGGCGCTACGACGACCGACGCACGAGCGACTATCGCACCACAACCACTCGCTATTCGGGCGGCCGTCCGGACGTGTGCCGGCTCGATCACGATCACCGCCTCCACAATCGCGATTATTACAATTATTATCCGAGAGATCGTTATTACAATTCCGATCCCGGATTTTCGATCTCCCTGAATTTCGGCAACGGCTATTACGATCGCGGCGGGCGGTATTACAATCGTTCGTATTACGATCAGCGCGGCTATCGCGACTATGGCCGCGTCATCAATCGTGAGGTTATCAACATTCGCGGCTACCGCGCCGATGCTTTGCTCGTCGAGGAAGCCTATGACGGGCGGCGCGGCTATGATGTCGTCTGCACGGTGACAGCGCGCGGGCCGGACGCAAACTATGTCCCCTATGGCCAGCTTCGCTCGATCGCCGCGCGCTATTGCTCGCGCCGTTCGGAGATCAGGGTTTACGCTTAATTCTGTGGGCAGGAGGCAGTAGGCAGTAGTTTAACGCCTGACTTGCCGCCTGCGCGATGAAAATGCCCGCAGTTCAAAAAAAGGCGCCGGATCATCGATCCGGCGCCTTGTTATTTCAAACAGGGAAATAAGCTTCTACTGCCTACTGCCTACTGCCTACTGCCTACTGCCTACTGCCTACTGCCTACTGCCTGCTGCCTATCCTTCACCGCTTAGCGGCGATGCGGTCGGCAAGAGCGTTCATGCCCCTTGGTTTTGGCGTCTCCGCCGGACCCGATTCAGTCCGGACGCGCCAGAAGCGCATTACGCGTTCAGCCGCTTCGTGCGGCACTTTCAAATAGAGATCGAGAATTCTGAGCGCTTTTTGCTGCTCAGCCTCGCCGCGCTGGAGGCCGAACACGATCTTGGCGAAGGTCGAGCGCTCAAGCCCTGCGGCCCGGCTCGCGATCGCCAGCGACTCAAAGGATTTATCCTGAAGGATGCGCTGCCCGGTCGAAGAATCGACCCCGACATAGTGAGCGAAAGCGAGCAGGAATTCGGTCGACCGGCGGCTTTCGACCAGCTCTTTTAACAGCGTTTCGTTGAGAAGCCCCGCAGCTATCTTTTCCTCGATAAACTTGCGCGCTGTGCTGAGATCGGCATGGGCGCTGTCGACCGCCTGTTTCAAGATCTTGGCGCGATTGCCTTCAATAGCCTCGTCGATGAGCGCCGGGTCGAGGAGATCGGAACGCTTCAGAATTTCGCGTTTCAGCGCCGATGAGACGAAGAAATACATCTGCGTCAGCAAGTTCGGCGGCAGATCGTAACGTTCGGTGAGCGGCGCCTGGAGTTCGGGGAGCGCGCGGGAATGCTCAACGAGGCGCGTCATTGTCTCGCCGGTGAATTTGGCGCCCTGGTTTTCCGCAAGCGTCACCAGGACTTCCTTGCCGCCGCGCTCGACGAGTTCGGCGGAAACGGTCGGCGTCACGTCGCGGCGGCGCGAGATCGCTTTCATGTGATCTTGCGTACGCTGACGAATAACGCGGATGAGATCGTCTTCAGAGAGCGCGGCGCTGCGCTCCAGGATCGGCTGGGCGACGCTGATTTCGTCATTGGCGAGTTGACGCACAAGGCCGCGCGGCGCATTCGGCGTATCGGCGAGTTTTTCGGCGATTTCGACACGCAGCGCGATTTCGACGGACTCAGTGACTTTCGACAAGATGACGTCGAAATGCTGCATCTCGGACGAGGTGTAGCGATCGGGCGCCGCCATGAAGACGTCGGTGATCTCGCGCAGCAAGTCGGCGCGCTTATCGGTCGAGCCCTCCCGCGCTACGTCTATCAGTTGTTTTAGGCGCGAGACGTTCCCCGTCTGTACGGACATACTCAGCACTTCCCTCAGCTCGGCAGCGATAATGTCCGGTAACCGTAAAAATTTCGCTTGCATCTGCGGCGTCCGGTTTGCCGCCGCGCGCTTGAGGGGTTAAGAAATCCTTTCCAGTCACCCGCCGGAGCCCCCACATCATGCGCCAAGCCGCTCTTTTCGCCGCCCTTCTTCTCTCTGCCTGTTCAACCGGCTCCGGGCTCGATTTGGGGGGGAGCGATAATTACGCGGCCGCCTCGCTGCTCGGCGCTGAATTGCCGGCGTCTGACTTGCGCGCGCTTGAGCCTGCCTTTCTTCAGGCGGTCGATCAGGGCGCAGCCGGGGAACGCTTCGACTGGCGGGGGCCGTCGTCCTTCGGCTGGGTGAAAGCGCGAGAGGCCTGCGTCGGCAATCTCAAAGCCGATCCCAATGACTGCCCCGCCGCCGCCGAGGGCCTTGCGCTCGATGAAACTTATGAGACTGAGCAAGGGCTCTACGCCCTCACGCGCAACGCCAATGTCCGAACCGGTCCGTCAACGGATTTTCCGGTGCGCGAACAATTGACGTCGGGAACCGCGGTCGACGTTGTCGGAAAAGTTGTGGGAAAGCCCTGGATGCTCGTCGAGGCTGATAAAAAAATCGCCGGCTACGTGCATGAGAGCTTGATGATCAAGGCGCCAGGAACCGAGCTTGATCTCGCCGGCGGACCGCGCCGCCAGGCGGCGTCCTGCAGATCTTATGAGCAGCGTCTCTCGTATCAGGGCCGGTCCGATTTGTGGGAAGGCGTCGCCTGCAAGGAAGCCGGGCGCTGGGTTGTGAAAGCGCGGCCCAAAGACGAGCCGGTCAAACTTTTTTAGTGAGCAAGGTCACGCCTCTGGAACAGGCGTTGCCTTACCATTACCCTCATGGCGATCGGTTGGGCCGGTTTGGGGGCTTCAGTAATGTCGAAAGTTCTGGCGGGGCTTGCAGTTCTTCAAACATTGGCGATTGCGTTTCTCGCGGCGCGCATTGTTGAAGTCGATCAACGATTGCTGCGGGCGGAAGAAGCCGCCGCTCTAAAGGCGGGCGTTGAGCGACCCGAGCCGCAATTCATTCCCGCTGACGCCGTTATCGCCGAAGCAGCGCCTGCATCGGCCGACGCGGAGATGATCCGCCGTGTGATCCGCGAGGAAATGGCGACCGCGCTGCGCGGCGCGAATTCGACATCGGCATCGACATCGGCGCCCGCCCCAAAA
>JBBTJH010000168.1:0-12778 GCA_038059555.1 Pseudomonadota bacterium
CGCGCGTGTCCCGGTCATCCAGCACTACAAAGGGGTCTGTCACGTCTACGTCGATGGTGACGCCGACCTCGACATGGCCGAGCGGATCGCGGTGAACGCCAAGGTCCAGCGCCCCGGCGTGTGCAACGCGATGGAGACGTTGCTGGTCGACGCCGAGTGCGCGCACGCGTTTCTTCCCCGCATCGCCCTCGCCATGCGCTCCCACGGTGTCGCGTTGCGGGGCTGCTCGCGGGCGCTTTTTCGATGGCGGCTGGCGAGTTCATCTCGATGCGCACGCAGCGCGAAATGTTTGAACACCAAATCTCGCAAGAAAAGGAAGAGCTCGATTTATATCCCGATGAAGAGGCCGAAGAACTCGCGCTCATCTATGAAGCGCGTGGTCTGCCGCTCGATGAAGCCCGCTCGATGGCGAAGACGTTGATCGCCGATCCGAAAACGGCGCTCGATGCGCTCGCGCGCGAAGAGCTTGGATTGAACCCTGACGATCTAGGTTCGGCGTCGGGCGCCGCCTTGTGGTCGTTCCTCGCATTTTCCTCTGGCGCGATCCTGCCGCTTCTCCCCTTCGTCGCTGGAATTTCCGCTCCCGTTCCCGTGGCAGCGAGCATCGCAGGCCTCGCACTCTTCGGCGTCGGCGCGACAATGAGCCTTTTTTCAGGACGCAATGCGTTCCTCGGCGGGGCCAGGATGCTGGCGATCGGCGCTCTCGCGGGCGCTGCGACATTTGCGATCGGGGGATTATTCGGCGTTGCGGCGAGCTGAAGCTTATCCGGCTGGCGGCGTGTCGGCCGATGTGCCATTGATGGCGGAAATTCCCATTCGATGAAACGCCGAGGAGAACTTCCATGAAGACGCGCAACTTGTTGCTGGCGGCGTCGCTGGCCGCATTGACTGTCGCCGGATGCTCAAAGTCGAAGGATCATAAAAACGCAGCGCCGCCGGTTGATGCTGGCGTCAGCGCTGCGCTGGCGGCGCACTCGCCATGGCCGGCTTTCATGACATCGTTCCTCGACGCCTATTTTCCGCTGACGCCGAATTTCGCGGTCTATCAGGGCCGCCATGAATTCGACGGTCTCTTGCCCGACTGGAGCGAGGATGGGATCAAGGCGTCAATCGCCATGCGCAAACGGGCAATCAACGATGCCCGCGCTGTCGACGCGTCCACGATGACGGAGGCGGAGAAATTTGAGCGCGACTACCTCGTCAGCGTCATGGACGGCGAATTGTTCTGGCTTGAAGAAGCCGACTGGCCGGACAAAAACCCGGCCTTTTACGTCGGCGCGCTCGACCCCTCGACCTATGTGACGCGCCCCTATGCGGACGCGGCGACGCGGATGAAAGCATTCATCAAATACGCCGAGCACATTCCGGCGGCGGCCCTTCAGATCAAAGCCAACCTGAAACTGCCGTTGCCAGCGACTTATCTTAAATACGGCCAAGCGGGATTTGGCGGCTACGCGGAATATTTCACCGGCGACGCCAAAGCGGCCTTCGCCGAAGTTTCTGACGCCGACTTGCAAAAGCAGTTCGACACGGCGGCCGCCCTCGCCTCCGCCGCGATGAAGGACCTCGCCGCCTATATCGGATCGGTTCCGGCGACCGAGGATGGTTATGCGCTTGGCGCCACAAAATTCGCGGACATGATCCGCCGCACGGAAAACGTCGATGTTTCACTCGACGAACTCGAGGCGATTGGCCGCGCGGATCTGAAACGCAATCAGGACGCGCTCGCTGCCGCCTGCGGCGTCTATGCGCCGGGCGCGAGCATGGCGGATTGCATGAACAAGATGGCGGCGAACAAGCCGGCGGCAGGGCCAGTCGAAGCGGCGCGCGAGCAATTGCCGCCCTTAAAGCAATTCCTGATCGACAAGAATATCGTCTCCATTCCGGGAACCGAAGAAGCGCTGGTCGAGGAATCCCCGCCCTATAACCGGCAAAATTCCGCCTATATCGACATTCCGGGGCCGTACGAAAAGGGCCTCCCCTCCGTCTATTATATTTCGCCGCCTGACCCCTCCTGGGACGCAGCGACGCGCGCCGCTTATATTCCGGGGAAGGACGATCTTCTCTTCACTTCCGTGCATGAAGTCTGGCCAGGGCATTTCCTGAATTTCCTCCACGCCAATCGCGCCAAGTCGATATTCGGAAAGCTCTTCGTCGGTTACGCGTTCGCCGAAGGCTGGGCGCATTACACCGAAGAGATGATGATCGAGGCGGGCCTTCACGATGGCGACCCTGAAACCAAAATCGGACAATTGTCGAACGCGCTTTTGCGGAATTGCCGGTATTTGTCGGCGATCGGCCTGCATGCGCGAGGCATGACCGTTGCTGAGAGCAACGACATGTTCCGCAACGAGTGCTATCAGGACGCCGGCAATGCGACGCAGCAATCGGCGCGCGGAACCTATGACCCCGCCTATCTCAATTACATGATGGGCAAGCTGATGATCCGCAAACTGCGCGCCGACTGGATCGCCAAGAACTTCCCGGCGGGCGGCGAGCGCGCCGGCTGGAAGGAATTCCACGACGAATTCCTCTCCTATGGCGGCCCGCCGATCCCGATGGTGAGGAAGGCGATGATGCAAGAAGGCGAGGCGAAGGCGGTGTTTTAGATCGGCGCGCTAATCACGCCGCTTGCATCTTCTCCGTCTCAGTCCACAGTCTCGCCGCCTGTTCATTGTCGCAGGCGTGAGGCTGCACCTCGGCCCAGCGCGGCGCATCGGGTCCGGCGATCTCGGCGATATTGCAGTTCTCGCAATAGACGCCGCCCTTGCCGGAAAGCGCTGAGCTCGTCGCCGCCCAGACTGTCGTCGACGCCCCCTGTTCAGGGGTTTTGAATAACACCTTTACCATCTCAGAAATCTCGCCGTCGGGGCCGAGCCAGCCGAGCGCGATCATTTCCTCCTTGTCGAGGTGACGCTGCAACGGCGTCACGATGCCGCCTGGATGTACGGAGAAGGCCTCAACGCCGTCGCCTTTCATTCGCCGATTGAGCTCGCGCGCAAACAGCGCATTCGCAGTCTTCGATTGTCCGTAGGCGAGCCATTTATTGTACGGCTCTTTGGTGAAATGAATATCGTCCCAGCGGATCGGCGACAATTTATGACCGGTCGATGAAAGCGAGACGACACGCGCGCCCCTCGCCTTTTTGAGGAGCGGCGCCAGAGCGCTGGTCAGCACGAAATGGCCGATATGGTTGGTGCCGAATTGCAGCTCCCAGCCCTTGCCGATCCGCGTCTCAGGAGACGCCATGACGCCGGCGTTATTGATGAGCAGGTGGAGGGGCTTTCCCCCTGCTACAACCTCGGCGGCGAATTTCCGGACGCTCGGCAAATCGGACAAATCCATCGCGGCGATGCCAATTTTGCCGGGGATCGATTTTAGCGCATCTCTCGCCTTTGCGACATCGCGCGCCGGAACGAGAATCTCCGCGCCGGCGCCCGCGAGCGCTCTTACCGTCTCAATACCGATCCCCGAATAGCCGCCGGTCACAATCGCGAATTTGCCGGAAAGATCGAAGCCTTTGACGACCTCAGCGGTCGTCGATTTGGCGTTGAAAGCCGAGGCGATCGGATGTTGGTCGGTCATCGAAATTTCCTTGAGTAATGAAGGTTTTGCAAAACCGGCAACCGGACCTTTGGGCGCTCACAGTAAAAATTCTGAAACTGATGATTGCATTCATCAGTACAATCCCCCGCCCCGCGCATCAGCCATCAGCTTCTTCATTTCCTTGACGCTCTCAGCGAGCCCCATGAACACGGCCTCGCCGACGAGGAAATGGCCGATATTCAGTTCAGCGATTTCCGGGATCGCGGCAACCGGTTGCACATTGTGAAAGGTAAGGCCGTGCCCGGCATGGACTTCTAGGCCGATCGATTGCGCAAAAGCGGCCGCTTTTCGGATCAGCTCCAGCTCATGCTTGATCCGCGCATTGGTCGTCGCGGCGCAGGCTTCATGATAGGCGCCGGTGTGAATTTCAATAACTGGCGCGCCGACGCGCCTCGCGGCCTCGATCTGACGCGGAACGGGATCGACAAACAGCGATACGCGCACGCCGATATCGCGGAGCGACCAGACAAACGGGGATATAAACGATTCTTGCCCCGCCACATCGAGCCCGCCTTCCGTCGTTTTCTCCTCGCGATTTTCCGGCACGATGCAGCACGCATGCGGGCGAATCTCTGTGACCAGCATGTGCATCTCAGCGCTCGCCGCCATTTCGAAATTCAAGGGCAGCGGGATTTCCGCCTTCAGCCGCCTCATGTCGTCATCGCGGATATGCCGCCGGTCGCCGCGCAAATGCGCAGTGATGCCGTCGGCCCCTGCGCTCATCGCAAGCTCGGCCGCGCGGACGGGATCGGGATGGTCGCCGCCGCGCGCGTTCCTTAGGGTCGCGACGTGATCGATATTGACGCCGAGACGGAGGGGCTTAATTGCGCTCATGCGGACTGACTAACGCCCCTGCTGCCAGGTTTCACCGCAGGTATGTTCGCAAGGTGCGGCGGTAATTTGTCGGCTGGCCATGCGTCCACTTTCAACTCAGCGAGCGGTATCAGCGGCACGTCAAAATCCGCGTTGCCGCCGGATCGGTCGATGAAACAGGCGAGCGCGACGACATCGCCGCCGGCCTTTCTGACTGCGTCAATGCACTCGCGGGCGGAAAGCCCGGTTGAAACGATATCTTCGACGACGAGCACGCGGGCGCCTTTGGGAACTGAAAATCCGCGCCGCAACTGAAATTCACCCTCGACGCGCTCGACGAACATAAAGGGGACCTTCAGCCAGCGCGACGTTTCATAGCCATAGATGATCGCGCCCATCGCCGGCGAAATGACATAGTCGATCTTTCCCGCGACGCCCGCGTGCGCTTTTTCGGCGAGCGCCCGGCAGAGACGCTCGGTCCTGTCCGGATACATCGAGACGATCGACTTGTTCAGATACGTGTCGCTGTGAAGGCCCGACGACAGGACGAAATGCCCGCGCATCAAGGCGCCCGCTTCTTCGAATTCTTTCAGCACGTCAGCGGTCTTCATCCTTTGGCCTTTCATTTCGTTCAGCGGACAACACGTTGGCGGAGGCTCTGATCCCTGCGAGCATCTGTTCGAGCTGGCGGATATCTTTGACGACAACATCGACAAAAAGTTCGACGAATTCCGGCGATTTGTTCTCGAGCCTGATATTGGCGATCGACACATTATAGCGGGCGATGATGCCGGCGATTTCCGAGAGGACGCCGATTTCATTTCTCACTGTCACCACGACCTTGGCGTAGGCGATGTGATTGTCTTTGTCGCGCCATTTGAGATCGATCCACTGGCTTTGCTCCGGTGTTTCGAGAGCGAGCGCCGCGCAGTCGATAGCGTGAACGGTGACGCTATTTGCCTCGCGAATGCCGATGATGCGCTCACCCGGGATCGCGGAGCAGCAGCGCCCCATGACGACGGTCGTTTTCGGCGGCAATCCTTCAATCGCGAGCCTTGGCCGGAATGCGTACATTCCGGCGGCGCGGATTTCGCCTTCAACCTCGTGCGAGACGCCGGGGTAAACGGCCTCGACCAGTTCGTTCACCGAAAGATCGCCGCGCCCTACTTTGGCGAAGACGTCATCGACGGTTTTCTCGCCAAGTTTTTTAAGCGCCGCGCCGATCGCTTTCGGCGATAACTCAAGATGCGCGCCCTGAAAAACGTTTTCAGCCATCGTGCGGCCGAGTTCAAGATGCTCCGCATACTTCATTTTCTTGACCCGCCGGCGGATAGCGGAACGCGCGCGGCCTGTAATCGCCATGCCTTCCCATCCGGGCGGAACTGTCGCTTTCTCGGAGCGGAGCACCAGCACCACGTCGCCGTTTTTCAAGGACGTTCGCAAAGGCTTTGAAACGCCATTCACCTTGACGCCGATACAAGTGTCGCCGACATCGGTGTGCACTGCGTAGGCGAAATCGAGGGCCGTCGCGCCTTTCGGTAACGCGATGACGCGCCCCTTCGGCGTGAAGCAGAACACCTGGTCCTGAAAAAGCTCGAGCTTGACGTAGCGCAGCGCTTCTTCCGGATCCTCACCCTGCTGAAACATCTCAACCAGCCGGCGCGGCGTTTCATAGGGATCGTACTGACCGGGCGCGACAATCTCGACCGACGACCCGCCGCCGCTATTCCTCGCGCGCTTGTCCTTATACTGCCAATGCGCCGCGACGCCGCGCTCCGCCGTTTCGTGCATTTCGCGGGTGCGGATCTGGATTTCGATCCGCTGACGTCCGCCGTCGGGCCTTGGAGGGCCGATAACGGCCGTGTGGATGGAGCGATAATTATTCGGCTTTGACGCAGAGATATAATCGTCAAACTCGGACGGGATCATCCGCCACGTCGAATGGACGACGCCGAGCGCGCGGTAGCAGTCATCGACCGTCTCGACGATGACGCGAAAGGCGTAAATGTCGGCAACCTCGTCGAAGGAGACGTTTTTCGTCGACATCTTGCGCCAGATCGAATAGGCGCGCTTTTCGCGGCTATGCACTTCGGCGGCGACGCCGGCTTTTGAAAGACTTACGCGCAGGGTTTGCGCCAGCGACACGACACTCGAACCGATCGTGCGCTGAAGTTCATCCAGCCGTTTGGAGATTGTTTCAAACGCTTGCGGGCTTAATTCTTGAAAGGCGATGTCTTCCAGCTCATCGCGGAACCGTTGAACGCCGATGCGCCCGGCGAGCGGCGCATAAATCTCCATCGTTTCCAGAGCCACTTTGCGGCGCTTTTCCGCGTCCTGCACATAATGGAGCGTGCGCATGTTGTGCAGCCGGTCCGCGAGCTTGACGAGCAAAACTCGGACATCGTCCGCCATCGCGACGACAAGCTTTCTGAAATTTTCGGCCTGCTTCGACGCCTCTGACTTCAGTTCGATTTGCGAGAGCTTGGTCACGCCATCGACGAGCGCGGCAATTTCTCCGCCGAAGCGCTTGGCGATCTCATCGACTGTCACATCGGTGTCTTCGACGACATCGTGAAGGAGCGCTGTCACAACCGTCGCCGGGTCGGCCTTCAAATCGGTCAGTATGGCTGCAACGCCCAACGGGTGCACGAAATAAGGATCGCCCGATTTACGCGTCTGCCCGCCATGGGCCTTCATTGAGAACACATAGGCGCGGTTTAAAAGATGCTCATCCACCTCAGTGTCGTAAGCACGCACGCGATCGACGAGTTCGTGCTGGCGGATCAGGTGACCGGTCGCCGCCTTCGCCGTCTCTTTTGCGTGCTGTGAAGCCGCTTCTTTCGGCGCTTGGCTTTTTGGTCCGCCAGCGTCAGCTTTCTTCTGGACGACACTCTTTGATGGATCCGTTTGCGCAGCAGCCTCATTCTTGTCCGGCGCATCGCTCTTCCTTTCGGGCTCGGCGAAATCGCCAGCCGGCGGCGCCTTGCCGCCGCGATCGGCTCCTTTGAGCCTTGGTTCGCGCCCGTCCTCGGCCATTGCGGCTGACACGCCTCTCAACGCTGGCCCTGGCGCATGAACGCGCGAAGGCGACCTTGCTATTATCGCAGGCCGGATTCGACGATCAACCGGTTTCCCGGAATTAAGAAGGAAAAGCTGAAGGTCAGCCCTTCGGCAGGGATTGCGGCGTCGTCATGCCCGCCGCCTTGATCTGCTGCAGGAATTCGTCCTGACTGGTGCGGTCGAAATCCGGCATATCCGCCTTTTCCATAACCGCGTCGCCCGCAGCGTCCTCTTCGACGTTGACCTGTTTTTGCAAGGACGCGACGAGGTCCTCGCGGAGATCTTCGGGCTCGAGGCCGCCGTCGGCGATTTCGCGAAGCGCTACGACCGGGTTCTTGTCGCGATCACGGTCAACTGTCAGCGGGGCGCCCGACGAGAGCACCCGGGCGCGATGCGCGGCGAGCAGCACGAGGTCGAACCGGTTCGGCACCTGTTCAACGCAATCTTCGACGGTGACGCGGGCCATTCAAGTCTCCTGAAACGGGTATAAAAAAGCGCAGAAGGCCGCCCTGCAGTCGGCAGGCCGGCGGAGGGTGGGCAGATAACCCTCTTCTCAGGCGATTACAACCTTTACCGTTAAAACTACCGGCCGATCGGCGTCGCTGTCACCTTGCCTAAGGCCGCCAGCATCTCGCCGGGGGTGAGCCCGGTCGTCGGCGAGACCCAGCCCGGGGCGATATCGAGGAGCGGCGCCAGGACGAAGTCCCGGGAGGCGATGCCGGGATGGGGAAGCGCCGGGCTGAGCCCCGTTACGCGATTATACGACAGAAGGTCGAGATCGAGGGTTCTGGGGGCGTTCTTGCCGTGTCGCTCGCGGCCGAAGGCGTCCTCGACCTGGTGCAGGGCGGCGAGGAGCGCTTCGGGCGAGAGATCGCTTTTGACCGCGATCGCGGCATTCACGAAGGGCGGGTCTAAGGGATCGGGCCAGGCGGGAGACGCATAAAACCGGGAGACGGCGGTGACCGTCGCGAAACAGCCTATCGACCGGATCGCATGGCGCAGGGTCTCTTGCGGCGCTGAGCCGCAGAAGGACAGGCTTGATCCTAATCCGAGAAGAATCATGTCTTTAGTCAGCCGGCATAACGCGACAAGGCGATATTCCCGTCAGGCGTTGCATAATGAACAGAGGATAAAATGACGTCCTTCCTAGGCATGAGCGGAAACGAGAAGACCGCGCTCTTCATCGATGGCGCAAACCTCTACAAAGCCGCAAGAGCGCTCGGTTTCGATATGGATTACAAGAGCTTGCTCGCGAAATCGAGATCCGCGAGCAAACTCCTGCGCGCCTATTACTTCACCGCGATCCAGGAAGACCGGGACCAGGATTATTCGCCGCTGCGCCCTCTTGTCGATTGGCTGGATTACAACGGCTACACAATGATCACCAAGATGGCGCGCGAATACACCGACGCCATGGGCAAGAAACGCTACAAAGGCTCGACCGATATCGAGCTCGTTGTCGAGATGCTGAACCTTGCCCCGAAACTTGACCATATCGTGCTCTTCACCGGCAATGGCGATTTCAAAAGCGCGATAGAAGCCGCGCAGGCGATGGGCGTGCGCGTCACCATCGTCTCCACGATCAAATCGCAGCCGCCGATGGCGGCCGACGAGCTTCGCCGGCAGGCGGATCGCTTTTTCGATCTCGCGGACCTTGAAAAGGAAATCGGCCGCAGCGGCGCCCCAGCGCGCAAACCGCGCCCGGCGCCGGCCGATGACGTCGAAGACGACTTCGAAGGCGAATTCGAAGATGAATTTGAAGATGTCGATTAGCGCCGGCGCGGCCAGGTGAAGAGCGCAGCCGCCCGTAACACGATGGCCGAGGCCATTGGTCCCTCGCCTGAACCGCAGAAATCCTGCGCTTTGTGTCCGCGGCTCGTCGGCTATCGCGAGAAGAACAAGATTTCTCACCCGGCCTACTACAACGGCCCGGCGCCGTCCTTTGGCGGCGCTGATGCAAGACTGCTCGTCGTCGGCCTCGCGCCGGGGCTGCACGGCGCCAATCGGACGGGGCGGCCGTTTACCGGCGATTACGCGGGCGATCTCCTCTACAAAACGCTCGACAAGTTCGGTTTTTCAAAGGGCGCGTACGCGGCCGATCCCGGCGACGGCTTGACGCTGACGGGCGCGATGATCTCGAACGCGGTGCGCTGCGCGCCGCCGGAAAATAAACCAACACCGCTCGAAATCCGGACGTGCCGGCCTTTCCTGCTGGCGCGGATTGAAGCGTTGCCGCGCCTTGCAGCAATCGTCTGCCTCGGCCGGGTCGCCCATTCATCAACCCTTGCCGCGCTCGGCGTCAGGGAGAAGGACGCGCCCTTCAGCCACGGCGCGGCGCACCCTATCGCGAACGGCGTCACGCTATTCGACAGTTACCATTGCTCGCGTTACAACACGAACACGAAGCGTCTGACCGAAGAGATGTTTGAGCAGGTATTTGCGGCGGTCAGAGCCCATCTCGGCCAAGCGCCCCTTACCGGAGCAAGTGCGTGACGAGAAACTGGGGCATACCGCCCAAGGATGGCGACTTCCGGCGCGTGCGCAACGCCAAGCCGCTGATGACGCTCGGCGTCACCGCGATTTACGGGATCATCGGCGCCGCAATCGCCGCGATCAGTTTCACCGAGGCGCGGGAGATTTTGACCGGCCTCTTTAGAGGCTTGTCGCTTGCGCCGGCGATCATCGCTGCGGGCTTTGGCTGCTGGGTCTATATCTATGTCGCGTGGCCGCGCTTTGCGGCGCAGTTCCACGGCGGCGACAGTTTTTCTGATCTCGTGCGGTTTTATGCGCGCGCGGCTGTTGCGCTGATCCTCTTCTTGTTCGCGGTTAAATTCACCGACATCGTGCTGCCTGATTTGATCAGCGGGGCGCTGTTGTGCGTCTCTGGCGGCGCAGCCGCGGCGGCTGCGTTCCAGACCGTGATGACATTTGTGCCGCCGGCGTCGCCGGAAGAAGGCGCCCCAAAGGCATAAAATGACAAATTCAAATCAAGCCGACGCGCGCGCCGACAAGGACCGCGGCTCCTCTTTCGCCGCAGAGCTTGAACGCGACGCCGAACACCGAGCCAAAGCGCGCTCGATAAAGCCGCTCGCCCGGCTTTTTCCATTTGTCTTCCGCTACAAAGGGCTGCTCGCCGCTTTCACGTTTTTCCTTATCCTCGCCTCGGCGATGACATTGCTGCTTCCGGCCGCGTTTCGCCTTGTCGTCGATTGCGGTTTTGGGGGCGCGCCGGGCTCTGCGCTCTGCAACAAGATGGAATTCGGCGACGAGCTGACCGGCTATTTCCTTGCGGGGTTTGCCGTCGCGATCGGCCTCGGGCTTGCGAGCGCGCTGCGCTATTATTTCATCAGCCGGCTCGGGGAGCGCGTCGTCGCCGATATCCGCGAAGCGGTTTACGGCCATTTGCTGACGCTGAGCCCTTCCTTTTACGTCCATGTGCGCACGGGCGAAGTTCTCTCGCGCCTGACGACTGACACGACGTTGATTGAAACGCTTGTCGGATCGTCGATTTCGGTCGCGCTCAGAACCGTCGCGACGACCATTGGCGCATTGCTGTTGATGTTTTTCGTCAGCTGGAAATTGGCGCTGATGATGCTCGCGGTCGGGCCGTTGATGCTGGGGCCGATATTCTTTTTCGGGCGCCGCGTGCAGCGCCTGTCGCGCGCGAGCCAGGACAGCCTCGCCTCCGCCTCGGGGCGCGCTTCCGAAAGCCTCGGCGCTATTGAAACCGTTCAGGCCTTCACCCGCGAGCAGCAGGAAGATTTAAGTTTCCGCAGCGCAGTTGAAGCAACCTTCGACGTCTCGTTGAAACGCATCACGGTCAGATCGTTCATGACCGGGATCATTTTTTCCTTCGTCCTCGGCGGCCTCATATCCGTTCTTTGGTTCGGCGCGACGCAGGTTCAAGCGGGCGCCATCACGCCGGGCGCGATGACGCAGTTCGTGATGTACGCCTTTGTCGCCGTCTCCGGCGTCGGCATGCTCACCGAAACCTACGCCGAAGTGATGCGCGCGGCCGGCGCGACGGAGCGGCTGATGGAGCTCCTTTCCGCGCAATCGGACATTCGCGCGGCGGCGCCGGTCGCGTCCTTGCCTCAGCCGATGAAGGGCGATCTTTCCTTTCGCGATGTCGCCTTCGCTTATCCCGCCCGCCCTGATATGCGCGCGCTGAAAAGCGTGACGCTTGATTTTGCGAGCGGCAAGACAACAGCGCTTGTCGGCCCGTCGGGCGCCGGCAAGTCGACGATCTTTCAGCTGCTGCTGCGCTTTTACGATCCGCAATCGGGCGTCATTGCGATTGACGGCGTCGATATCCGCCATCTCGATCCGCAAGCGCTGCGCAAATCTATTTCAATCGTGCAGCAGAACGCGCCGCTCTTCGGCGGGAGCGCGGCCGACAATATCCGCTTTGGCCGGCCGGACGCGTCAGAGGACGACGTCGTCGCGGCGGCGAAGGCCGCGAACGCGTATGAGTTCATCATGGCGTTGCCGCAGGGCTTCGACACGCCCCTTGGACAGGGCGCGACGACGCTTTCCGGCGGGCAGCGCCAGCGCCTCGCGATTGCGCGCGCGATTTTGCGTGACGCTCCGATCGTTCTTCTCGACGAAGCGACGAGCGCGCTCGATTCTGAAAGCGAGCGCCTCATTCAGATCGCCTTTGAGCGTATTTCCAAAGGGCGAACCTCGATTGTCATCGCGCACCGGCTCGCGACAGTTTTAAAAGCCGACCGCATCGTCGTCCTCGACGATGGCGGCGTCGTCGATCAGGGGACGCACGGTGAGCTTCTCTCGCGCGGCGGCCTTTACGCGCGCCTCGCAGAGCTTCAGTTCTCAGCAGGACGCGAAGCGGCGGAATAATTCCTTCGGATTTGCTGCGTTAAAAAGGGCGCCTTTCGCGACTTCCTGACCGCTGAAATTTCGAGGATCCTCGCGGTCCGCAGCCGCAAAAGGGTCTCTTTTCGGCTACGAATTGGGGCGCCTCTTTCTCCCTCCCTTGAAAAGGGAGGGCTTTCGCGCACGGCTTCGCGAAGCGAAGGCGTCCTAGCGCGAAAGGGAGGGTTCGCGCTGTCGGCAAAAAAGAAGAAACCCTCCCGTCGCTTCGCTCCGACCTCCCTTTTCAAGGGAGGTAGAAGAAAGGGGCGCCCTTACTTTCTCCCTCCCTTGAAAAGGGAGGGCTTTCGCGCACGGCTTCGCGAAGCGAAGGCGTCCTAGCGCGAAAGGGAGGGTTCGCGCTGTCGGCAAAAAAGAAGAAACCCTCCCGTCGCTTCGCTCCGACCTCCCTTTTCAAGGGAGGTAGAAG
>JBBTJH010000169.1:0-256 GCA_038059555.1 Pseudomonadota bacterium
GCTTTAATGTCAAGAACTTACAATCAGGACTGCATTCTGGCCTACTCGTTCGACCTGCTCGGCGAGCGCTGGACGTTCCTGATCATCCGGGAGCTTTTCCTCGGGGCCCGGCGGTTCGGCGATCTTCACGCCGCCCTCCCCGGCATCGGGACGAACCTTTTGAGCAAGAGTTTGAAGGAGATGGAGGAAGCCGGCCTCATCACCCCGTCGGGGGACGGCAAGAATCAGTACCGCCTCTCCGACGCCGGCGAGCGGC
>JBBTJH010000169.1:266-5095 GCA_038059555.1 Pseudomonadota bacterium
GGCGATCGAATATTTCATGAACCGGCCGGAGCCTTCGGCGCCCAAGGAGTGCATTTTCTCGAACGATCTCGTCCCCGATTCGGTCGCGCTCGCGGTCGAGATGTTCGCGAACAAATGCGAGATCCCGCACGCCAATTACGTCCTGCAGCTCAAAATCGACGATAGTCCGTACACATATTACTATATGAACGGCGAGATGATCGCGCGCCGGGGCGCCGATACGCCAGCGATCGCCAAAATCGAAACCGATGTCGCCTCGCTGATGCAAGCGATGCGCAGCGAGATTTATCTCGATGAAATACGCAAGCGTTCAAAGCTCTCCGGCGACATGGGCGTCATCGAGCACTTCATGTCGAGCTTCACGCCGGGCGCCGAAGTCGCTTTTGAGGTCGGCGAGCTGATCAAGCAGCGCAAACTTCAGCGCGGCCATCCCGCCTCGAGGCTCAAGCAAGCGAAGGCAACGGCGTAGCTCTCGCGGCGTCCAGATAGCGCGCCAACAGCGGCTTCACCGAGCCTTTGCCGAATTCGCACAATAGCGGATTGCCGGTCGGGATTTCGACCTCCACGATTTTGTCGTCAGCGACGTTGAAGAGCAGCTTGACGAGCGCGCGCAGCGAATTTCCATGCGCCACGATTATCAGCGACTGGCCGTTCTTCAGCTGCGGGGCGATCTCCGACTCCCACAGCGGCGTCACGCGCACGAGGGTCGATTTCAACGATTCGGTCTGCGGGATCTTGTCGCCGAGCCCGGCGTAGCGCGGGTCGCGCGCCGGATTATAAGGGCTCGAAGGATCGATCGGCGGCGGCGGCGTGTCGAAGCTGCGACGCCAGATTTTCACCTGATCCTCGCCGTGCTTTTCGGCGGTTTCCTTTTTGTTGAGGCCGGTAAGGCCGCCATAATGGCGCTCATTGAGGCGCCAGTCCTTGGCGACCGGCAGCCACATCATATCCATCTCGTCGAGAGCGATATCGAGGGTCCGGATCGCCCGCTTTTGCACCGACGTATAGGCCGAGGTCCAGCTGACGCCGGTCTCCTTCAAAAGCGCGCCCGACTTTTTGGCTTCCGCCCGCCCCTGCTCCGTCAGGTCGACATCGACCCAGCCGGTGAAGCGGTTCTCAAGGTTCCACGCGCTTTGTCCGTGACGAAGGAGCGCCAGATAGGTCATCGGTCTTCGATCCTTTTAGAGCATTAACGACGGTCCGCGTTCATAAGGCGCTGAGGCGCGATTGGCTACAGCCGGAAATGCGGTAAAAGGCGCGAGGCTTAAGGATCGACCGATGTCAAAACCTTCAAAGATCGCCCTCGCCTTGCATGGCGGCGCCGGTGCGCGCGCGGGCCGCGACTATTCGCGCGCCGAGGCGCATCTCGCCGCCCTCTGCGCAAGAGGCGAGGCGATGCTGAAAGACGGCGCGCAGGCGCTTGACGTCGTCGAAGCGATGGTCGTCGATATGGAGCAATCCGGATTTTATGTCGCGGGCCGAGGCTCGGCCGTCAATAAAGCCGGGTATGTCGAGCTCGACGCCTCGATCATGGAAGGCGGCCTCCCCGGAGAAGGCGCGGTCGCACGGCGCAGAGCCGGCGCCGTCGCCGCTGTCGCCCATGTCAAATCGCCGATCAAGGCGGCGCGGCTCATTATGGATCAAACGCCGCATGTGATGCTTGTCGGGCGCGGCGCGGAAAATTTCTGCCGCTCGCACGGGATCGAGTTCGTCGACGCTCCCGCGAGCTATTACACAACGCCCATCGGGGTTCTGGACGCGGAAATGCTCGAAGAAGAGCTTGGCCACGGCACGGTTGGCGCAGCAGCGCTCGATATGCACGGACGCCTCGCCGCAGCGACATCGACCGGGGGCGTCTTCGGCAAGCTCGAAGGCCGCGTCGGCGACACGCCGCTGATCGGCGCCGGGACGTGGGCGGACGAATATGTCGCCGCTTCCTGCACAGGGCTCGGCGAGTATTTCATTCTCGCCGGCGGCGCGCAGGATATCGCGAGCCGCGTGCGGTATCAGGGCGCAGAGCTCGGCCAGGCGGCGCAAGGGTTGATCAAAGACGTCGCCCGACAGGGCGGCAATGGCGGCGTCATCGCCGTTTCGCGCGAGGGAGAAATCGCCTTCGCCTGGAATGGCGACGGCATGAAGCGCGCCGGCGTCGGTCCCGACAGGCCGCTATTCTCGGCGACTTTCTGAGCAATCCCGGCTCTTTCGCAATTCTGTCGCTTTCCCTCAAAACGCCTGTGCGCAGCCGCGCGCGCCCCTCAACTGGTCCAAAATCCTATGACCGACACATCTCACGCTCCTATCCGCGCCGGCGACGCCGTCACGGACGCAATGGCGAAACGCATTTTCGACGGCGTCACGACAAGGACCCTGCCCCGGCCCGAATGGACGCATCCGGCGCATCTCGTATTTGCGACCGCGCTGCTCGGTGCGGAAGGATTGAACGCCGCCGAAGCTAAAGCGCCCGTCTATATCCGCGCCTATAATGAATCGGTTGGCGGGGTGAACGACGACACGCAAGGCTATCACCACACGATCACGCTGTTTTTCCTGCGCCATATCGATGAATTCATTGCGCCGCATCAAGGCGATCCGCTCGGCGCTCGCGCAACGCGGCTTTTAGCGTCGCCGCTCGCCGCAACCGATTATCCGCTGCGCTTTTATACAAAAGCGCGACTGTTTTCGATCGAGGCGCGGCGCTTGTGGGTGGAGCCCGATCTTTAAGCGGCGCCTATTTTGAAAATTTCGAGCCGAAGAAGTCGCCGCTGGTCCAGACCGGCGCCGTTGGCGCGTCCGCGAGCGTCCGGGCGATCCTGAAATTGAGATCGGCGAACCGCGCCAGCGCGTCATAGTCGATCGGCAACGACAAATCGTCAGAAGGCTTGTGGTAGTGATTCTTGAGGAACTCGCCAAAGGCTTTCTCGCCGCCATTCGCCCAGCCCGTCACGAGGAACACCGATGGTATTCCCTGCTGCACGAAGCTGTAATGATCCGAACGGATGAAGATATTTTCCTCCGGCTGCAGATCTGCCGTCAGCGCGACGCCCATCGACTGCGCCGCGGCGGCGACGACCGGGCCGAGCGAGGAGCGCTCCGCGCCGAACGCGATTACATCCGTAAACGGATAGGTGGCGACCGGCATGTCGAGATTGACGTTAGATACAGCCCGCTTGCCGGCATAAGCGGGATGGCGCGCAAGATAGTCGGACCCGAGAAGCCCTTTTTCTTCGCCGGTCAAAGCGACAAACGCGACCGACCTTTTGGGGCGCGCGCCCGATTCAGCGAACATCCGCGCCGCTTCAAGCATGACGGCGACGCCGCTAGCATTATCAAGCGCCCCGTTGTTGATCGCGTCCTCGCCGGGTTTGGCGGCTGGCGAGAGGCCGATATGATCAAGGTGGGCGGTCAGCAGGACGACTTCGTTCTTCAACACCGGATCTGAGCCCTCGATCACCCCGATAATGTTCGCGCTCTTCTTGTCCGACAGTTGAGAGGCGCCGGCGAGGCGAATGGTTTTGCGAAACTCAAAACCCGCTGGGGCGCCTTTTCCCTTGGCCTCTTCCGCTTGCAGAGCCGCGAAATCCATTTTCTCGCCGGCGAACAATTTGCCGGCGCCGGCAGCGCTCATCGACGCGCCCGCGACAATCGACGGCGCTGTCACTTCCGCGCGGCCATCTTCGCCGATCGTCGCCATTGAAGAGCGGCCAACGCCTGAGACAAAAAGCTCCCAGGGCGCGCGGTTCGCGCTCTCCGTAGTTTGAATGCTGATCATGCCGACAGCGCCATGCGCTGCGGCGTTCAAATTCTTGACGCGTCCGCTGCTGTAAAAGGCTCGTTTTTCCGTATGGAGCGCGGGCGGCGCGCCGCCGAAGATGACGACGATCCTTCCCGCGACATCAAGTCCCGCATAATCGTCAACGCCCTCTTCGGGCGCGGTGACGCCATAACCGGCGTAGACGAGCGGGGCCGACACATCGAACGATCCGGGGTCGAAATTCTGTCCGATGATGTAATCGTCAGGGTGCGTCAGCTCGGTTTGCTTGTCGCCGTCGACAAGGGTGAGCCTTGCCGCTGCGACATCGCGCAAGGCAGAGCGAAGGCGCACTTCCTGCCGCCAGTGTTTCCGGTCGGCGGGCGTCAGGCCGACCGACTTCATCCGCTTCACCGCGTATTTCGCCGCAGCGTCATATCCTTTCGTGCCAGGCTCGCGCCCCATGAGCGCGTCATCCGCGAGGAACGCCATATCCGACCGGATACGGGTTTCAGCGGTTTCAGCGGCGCTCTTTGCGAGCGAGAATGTTGGCGCGGCGACAGAGGCCGCAATAACGAGAATCAAAAATCTGCGCACAGGAATTCCTTGATAGGCTGGCGATTGGACGCCGACGCTGGCCGCCCCGTCAAGAGGCGGTCAACGCAGCATTCGCCGACGCGTTCAGAGGCGCCGATCGATCGAATTCCCCTCGCTCATCAGGAGGACCGTCGGCTTGTGCGCTTTGGCTTCTTCCGGGCTCATTTCCGCGAACGCCGCGATGATCACGATATCGCCGACGGCTGCTCGACGCGCCGCTGCGCCATTCAGCATAAACTCGCGTGATCCGCGCGCCGCCGGCAGGGCATAGGTTACAAGCCGCTCGCCATTGGTGACGTTCCACACGGCGACTTCCTCGTGCGGGAGAATATTGGCGGCGTCGAGGATATCCTCGTCGATTCCGATTGAACCCTCATAATGGAGATCGGTCATGGTGAGGCGAGCGCGGTGGATCTTCGCCTTTAGCATCCGCAGCAGCATTCCTTATCCTTTCGAGGGAGCCTGGCCCCTGCCGAACCCGCAT
>JBBTJH010000170.1:0-7098 GCA_038059555.1 Pseudomonadota bacterium
GTGTCGATAAGGCCCTCGACAATGTTGATTTCGTCGGCCGGGATCGCGGCGAGAATGCCCGCCGTCGCCAGAAAATAAAACGCGAGCACGATGATGCCGGAAATAATAATGCTGAGCGGCATGTCGCGCGCCGGATGCTTGATCTCGCCGCTCGCCGCACAGACTAGCTCAAATCCGAGCATGCCGTAAACGATCGCGGGGACGAATTTAAGGCCCTCTTTCCACTCCGGCTTGAAATCATCTGCGGACAGCGGATTGGCAAAGCCATGCGTCTGGCCGTAATGCCATCCGGCAAGGATCAAAACGGTGAAGATGATCATCTTGAACAGCGCGCCGAGATTTGGAACCCACTTCCCAATCTGCAGGCCAAGGATGTCGAGCAACGCGGTCAGCCAGGCGAGCGCGATGCCGACGCCGATTTGCTGCGACAACGTCAGATCAATGCCGGAGAGTCGCACAAAGACGCCCGCGAACAGAATGAAAATCGACGGCAGCCAGATCGCCGTGTTGATCCAATAAGCCCAGACCGCGCGCGCCGCCCAGCGGCGGCCAAGACCGCGCCTGATCCAGACATAAAGGCCGCCCTCCTCAGGATAGGCGGTCGCAAGCTCAGCAGTGATGAGCCCGATCGGTATGAGAAAAAAAGCGCCGAGAAAGAGCCACCAGAAAAGGCTCGAGGCGCCGATCGACGCCGACGCCGCCAGCGTGTCGAGAAGGAGAATGGCGGAAACCGTGAACAGCACGAGATCGGGAAGACCCAGCACCTTCGGCAGGCTTTTCGTCGATGTCATTGAGCCCTTGCGCGCCGCGCAGAGGGAATGGCGGCGCTACCCCTTCCGGCGCAAACATCGCCAGAAATCGCGCCGCCTTGCAAGCGGCGTCTACTCTGTCGCCTCTAGCGCCAGCCGCCGTTCGTGATCGGAGCCGATGGTCTCGGCCGCCTTTCGCAATGCAGCGTGAATTTCATCCGTCTCCGGCGCATCGCTTTTGACCGCTTCAATGGCTAGGCGGCGTTCATAATCGCCTTCAACGGTCGCGGCGGCCTCGACGAGGGGGAGCCAGTGCGGCGACGCGCCGTCGAGCTCGCCCGCAACCTCCTCGATCGCGAGGCGCCGTTCATGCCCGCCTTCTATCTTCGCGATAGCAAGGAGCGCAGCGGCGCCAGCCTTGGGCCCCGTGACACGATCGCCTGCGGCCTCGATTGCGAGCCGCAGCTCATAGTCGCCTTCGATCGCTTTGGCGGCGATCTCCAAACTGCGGGCGATATTGGCGTCGCTCTGGTCGTCGCTTTCGAGCAGAGAGGCGACGGCGAGACGTATTTCATGGTCGCCTTCGATTTCGTCGATCAGCGAAGCCGCGACGGCGTAATTGCGATCGTTCAGCGGCTTTTCCGCCAGCTCCTCGATGATGAGGCGCAATTCATGATCGCCCTCGATTGATTTGGCGACTGTCATGATGTCGGCGATCGACGCGTCATCGAGCTGCTGCGTCGTCAACAGAGCGGAGATTGCGCTGCGCTTTGCGTAATCGCTGTCGATGCCGGAGATTTCTGCGGTGAGCGCCTTGATATCTTCGGGGGCGAGCGTCGTCGCGCCGGCGAGCGCTTCAATATAGGCGCCAATCGAATGCGATCCTTCGAGCTTGCCGATCTCGTCAATCACCGCCGATTTGCCGCCCGACGCCAGCATCGCCTTGACGCGAGTTTCAGCCCCGACGCCCGAGGAGCGCGCGAAAAGTTGCAAGAGATCGCCCGCAGTTTTTTCAGACGCGGCGCCCGCCGGTTCTGCCCGGTCCTCAACAAAGGTTTCCGCCGAAATCGTTTCTCCCTTGCGGGTGAAGATCGCCTTGCGCGTGACGCCCGCCTGTTTCGACGTCACTTCAAACGACTCCTTCAAGGAGCTCAGCGACCGGCCGTCGCCCGCGAGTGCGAAGTCGCCTTTCCATTCGGCCGATACGTCGAGGCCCTCATCTTTCAGATGAAACGAGCCGCGATCGCCGTCGCCGATATTGATGACGTGGACGCCGTAATCGTCTTCGTGATGGGCGATGACTTTCGGCGCGATGAGGGCGAAGGCGCCCGCAGCAAGCAGCGATAGGCCGGCGCCGACGCCGAAGGCGGTCAAAAGGCTGCGCATGGGTTTCCTGTCTTTTGGCTGGAAGGAGCTTACCAAATTCCATCGGCCCGGCCAAACAGGGCTTGCGATGAGCCGACGATATCAGACGACGAAACCGACGATTTCCTTCACTTCCGCCACCGTTTTGTCGGCGACGGCCGCGGCGCGCTCCGCGCCGGCAAGGAGAACATCGCGCAGATACGAAGGATCGCCCTCAAGGCGGCGAAGCTCGGCCCCGATCGGCGCGATCTTTTCAACCACGAGATCGGCGAGCGCCGGCTTGAATTTGCCGAACCCTTCGCCGCCGAACTCTTTCAGGACAGCCGCGTCGGACTTCCCCGAAAGCGCCGCGTAAATGCCGACGAGATTTGCCGCCTCCGGGCGGTTTTCAAGTCCCGCGATTTCGCTCGGCAACGGTTCTGGATCGGTTTTCGCCCGCTTGATTTTTTTAGCGATCGCGTCGGCGTCATCGGAGAGATAGATCGTCGCCTGCTCTGAAGGATCAGATTTCGACATTTTCGCGCTGCCGTCGCGCAAGCTCATGATGCGTGCGCCGGGCCCCTTGATCAGGGGTTCGGGCAGCGGAAAATAATCTTCGGCGCTGAATTCGCGATTGAACTTGCCGGCGATGTCGCGCGACAATTCAAGATGCTGTTTCTGGTCTTCGCCGACCGGCACATGCGTCGCCTTGTAGACGAGAATGTCGGCCGCTTGCAGCACCGGATAGGTGTATAGACCGACCGACGCGCGTTCCTTGTCTTTGCCCGCCTTGTCCTTGAACTGCGTCATGCGATCGAGCCAGCCGAGCCGCGCGACGCAGTTGAATATCCACGCGAGCTCTGAATGCGCATGCACGGCCGATTGATGAAAGACCGTCGCGATTTTGGGATCGACGCCGGCGGCGAGATAAGACGCCGCGATATGATAGGTCTGCGCGCGCAGTTTTTTCGGATCCTGCCAGACCGTAATCGCGTGCATATCGACAACGCAGTAAAAGCAGTCATGCTTCGATTGCAGATCGACGAATTTGCGAATGGCGCCGAGATAATTGCCAAGATGCATGCCGCCCGACGGCTGGATGCCCGAAAGCACCCGCTCCGGGCCTTTGTAGCCGGTCATGAAGCCTCGCCTTAAAAGCTTTTGCGGTTTCTGGAGTAGGCCTTGTAGTCGCTGAGGCGGACGCCGCCAAGAGCGACAAGGGCGAGGCCGTAAACGCCGACCCCGGCGCTGGCGATAGAAATGACCGCCGCCCAATGGCGATTGAACATCATGGCGGCCAGCGCATCGGTATGTTGCAGCGCGAACCAGACAAATCCCGTCATCGCGAGCGTCGCCGCAAGGACCCTCGGCGCGCGGGACAAAAGCCGCGGGTCGGCGCGGAACTGCCCCCGCCGCCAGAGATTGACCGCGAGCTGGAGAACCTGGAGCCAGGCAGCAAAAACGGTTGCGAAGGCAACCGCAAGAAACCCGAAATTCGGAAACAGCAGCAACGCAAGACCGGTATTCACGCCGATCGAAACCAGCGCGTAATTCATCGGCGCGCGCGTATCCTCGCGCGCAAAAAAGGCCGGCGCGAAAATGCGCTGCCAGACAAAGGCCGGCAAACCCCAACCGTAAATCGCCAGCGCCCAGCCGGTCCATTTGACGTCTTCGGCCGTGAACGCCGAACTGCGGCCCCCGAACAACGAGAGCGCATCCGTCGCAAAACCGACAAACAACGCGTCGCAGATCGGGGCGGCCATCACGATGAAAGCGGCCGCCGCCGGCAAGGTCAGCACCGCCGACAATTCAAGCGAGCGGTTGATGGCGTGCAACGCGCCTTGTTCATCGCCCTCCTTCACGCGGCGCGAGAGCATCGGCAGCAGCACGACGCCAAGCGCGGTGCCGACGACCGCGAGCGGGAGCTGATAGAGCTGGTCGGCGTTCATCAGCCATGAAACCGCGCCCGGCTGTTGCGAAGCGATATTGGTGCCGATGATGATGTTGATCTGCGTCGCGCCGGCGGAGAGAAATCCGGGCGCGCCGAGCAGGAACAAGCGTTTGACGCCGGGCGTGAGGCGCGGGCGCCGCCATTTCAATAAATAGCCTTGCCGTTTTGCGCCCCACATCAAGAGCCAGAGCTGCAGAAAGCCGCTGATCGCCGTCGCCCAGGCAAGCGCCTCGCCGGTGACATGAATCTCGCCGCCCGCAAACAACATGATCGCCGCGATCTGGCAGAAATTGAGCAGCAGCGGCGCCCCCGCATAGGCCATGAATTTATCGAGGGAGTTCAAAACGCCGGAGAGGAGCCCGACCAGCGACATGCAGGCGAGATAAGGAAACATGATCCGCAAATAGAGCGTCGTCAGATCGAATTTTTCTTTATCGTCAACGAACCCTGAGGCGATGAGATGCACGAATAATGGCGCGGCGATTTCAACGACGACGGTGAAGGCGAGCAAAATAAAAAGCAGCGCCGCCATTACTTCTTCTGCGAAGAGTTTCGCGGCGTCCTTGTCCTCGTCGATCAGCTTTCCTTGGAACAGCGGCACGAACGCCGCCTGAAAGGCGCCCTCTGCGAAGAGTCGGCGAAACATGTTCGGCAGGCGGAACGCCGCCCAGAACGCGTCGGCGACAGGGTTGCCACCCGCGCCGATGACGCCCGCGATCAGCACCTGACGCGCAAAGCCGAGAACGCGGCTCGCCATGGTCATGCCGCTGACCGTCGCCAGGGATTTGAAGAGATTGCCGCTCATGAACGCCCACGCTGTAGAGGCGATAGATGGTTGAATTCGGGCGAAATGTCCGCCCGATTGATGACCCCGGCGTTAACGCAGTTCGCAGCTTCGTCAAAAGGGAGGTTCAAGAGGCGGCTTTTTGAGGGGTTTTTGCTCCGTCGCCGAGCGCCGCCAGCAACCGGCGCTCAATCGCCTGTTGCAAGCGGCGGTCGTCGATTTTCTCGCCCTCAGGCGTTTGCAGGTAAAACGCATCGACCGCGCGCTCGCCATAGGTCGCGATATGCGCGGAATTGATCTGCACGCCAAGTTCGGCGAGCGCCGAGGTGAGGCTGAACAAGAGGCCCGGCCGGTCGCGCCCCTCGGCCTCGACCACGAGCGCGCTATCCGAGGCGCCGGGGGCGAGCCGGACGACGGGCGGCACAGAAAAAATCGCGCGGCGGTCGCCGATCCGCCGGCCAAGCGCCGGCGGCTGCGCGGGCTTTTCACGCGCGGCGGCGAGCAATTCGGCGTGGAGCGTGCGAACGAAATTGGCGAGCGCTTCGCCTGCGCCCCCTTCCGGCTGGCGAATGGTGAAGACGTCGATGATCTTGCCGTCATCGAGCGTCAGGGCGTGCACATTTCTGACATTGCCGCCGGCGCCGGCGATAGCGCCCGCCAGATCGGCGAGAAGTCCCGGCCTGTCATCGGCGTAGACGATCGCCTCAACATCTTCATCTGCGATCGAGGCCGCAACGCCGCATCGCTCAGCGCTGCGCGCAAGTTCGGCGGCGCGCGAGAATGTTTCAGGATCGATCAAAGCGAGCGCCGCATCGGAAAGGCGGTTCATGAACGCCGCCCGTTCGGCCTTTGGCCAATCTGAAAGCGCTGCGTCTGCTTCTTGCCGCGTCTTGTCGGCTCGCTGGTCCATCCAGATCGCGAGCGCCTCGTCGCCGCCGTTGAGCCACGCCTCAGCCCCGAAATAAAGCGCGGAAATCTGCTTGCGCGTCCAGTCGTCCCAGGCGTCGGCGCTGACGGCGCGCAAATGGCAAACGGTCAGAACGAGCAGCATCCGCAGCCGCGCGATCGAACCGACATCCGCTGCGAAATCGGCGATCACCCGCGCCTCGCCGAGATTGCGGCGATGCGCGACGCCGACCATGAACAAGGGCCGCGCGGCGCACCAGGCGATGTCGCTCGCCTCCTCTTCGCTCTCGCCGAGCCGTCTTGCGACTCTGCCGATCAGCGCTTGCGCATTTTCGTCCGAGCGTTCTTTCAAAGACCAACCGGCCTGATGCAGCAGCACGGCGATATAATAGGGAGCAACGCTTTCCGCCTCGTCGAGGATGCCGCTGGATATCGGATGCTCCGCCTTCACCGCGCCGAGGCGGATTCTCGTCAAGATGCCGATCGACTGGAAGACGTGCTCGTCGAGAGAAAAGCGGCGGAAGAGACCATATTCGATGCGCCCGGTGATCTGGCCGAATGAGGGCACATATTTGCCGAGCAACCCCGTCTCCGACATCACGCGCAGGAGTTTTACCGGGTCTTTGGCTGTCGCAATCGAGGCGACAAAAAGTTTCGCAACCACCGGATCGCGGCGAACGTCGCTCGTAATCACGATTGAATTTTTTGAGATGAGATCGAGCGCGTCCGGATGAAAATCGATCTCCGGCTTTTTCGCGAACGCCCTGAAATAGCGGAAGAGATCGACGGGATTTTTCGCGGCCGCCGCAGCGCTCGCAAAATCGAGGCGGCCGTTCTTGATGCGCAGATTGATTTTCGCGCCGGCCTCGTCGGTCGAAAGGAGCTTTGGCAGCGGAACCGGCGCGCGGTCGAGCAGCTTGGCGTTTTCTTCTTCAAGCCGCGCCCAGAAAATCCGGGTCAGCCGGCCGATTTCAACCGCAGTGACAAAATAATGTTTCATCATCCGCTCGGCGGCGGTCATGTCGGCTCTATCCGCGTAACCGAGCCGCTCGGCGAGTTCGGGTTGAATATCAAATGTTAGCCGTTCATCCGCCCTGCTTCTGAGGTCATGGAGATGCACGCGCAGCGACAGAAGAAAGCGCTCGGCTTTTCGTAGCGATTCTGCGTCTTCGGGGCGGAAAATGGCGCCGCGCTTTGGGGCGTCGCCAAGCGAGCGGCCATAAAGCGCGCGGTAGATCCAGCCGATCACATGAATATCGCGAAGACCGCCTTTCCCCTCTTTGAGGTCAGGTTCGGAAAGATAACGCGACTGGTTTGAGTTGTCGTGGCGGGCTTCTTGTTCTTTCTTTTTCGCCTTGACGAAT
>JBBTJH010000171.1:0-4091 GCA_038059555.1 Pseudomonadota bacterium
GCCGCCCGCCGACGCCGGCCCTGACCCCGGCTCAAAAAAGGGGGGCGATCGCGTCCCGTTCGACGGTCGGCGGATCGCCCTCTTCAGCCCGCCAGCGCCTAGTCTTCCTTCGTCACCGGAAACCCTCGATCGCGCATCAGCGCTTCGACGCCGGCGTCGTGCCCGCGGAAATTTCGATAGGCGACGGCGGGATCCACCGAATTGCGCGGCGCAAAGAGATTGTCGACGAGGCTCTTGGCGAGTTTTTTATCGTAATAGCCTCCGGGCGCCGCCTCGAAGGCTTCGGCCGCGTCGGCGGTCAGAACGTCCGCCCACATATAGCCGTAGTAGCCGGCCGAATACCCCTCGCCCGAGAAGATGTGCCCGAAATGCGGGGAGCGGTGGCGCATCACGACCTCGCTCGGCGTGCCGAGCTCAGCCAGCGTCTCGCGCTCGAATTTGTCGGGATCGATGCCGGTCGGATCGACGCTGTGAAAGCGCATGTCGACGAGCGCCGAGGCGAGATATTCCGTCGTCGAAAATCCCTGATTGAAATTCGCGGCCGCCTTGATTTTCGCGACCAGCTCTTTCGGCATCGGCTCGCCGGTTTTGTAGTGGACGAGGAAGCGCGAAATCACTTCATCCGTCGGCAGCCAGCGCTCGAGCAGCTGCGACTGGAATTCGGTGTAATCGCGAACGCCGCCATTGAGGGTCGGATAAGCGACATTGGACGACAATCCGTGCAGCGCATGGCCGAACTCGTGGAAATAAGTTCTCGCGTCATCCCATGAAATCAGCACGGGATCGCCGGGCGCGGGCTTGACGAAGTTCGAATTGTTCGACGCGAGCACGGTGCGCACGCCGTTGAACGTCTCATGCCCCCGATAGCTTGTCGCCCACGCGCCGGAGCGTTTGCCGGGCCGCGAGAAGGGATCGAGATACCAAAGGCCGATATGCGCGCCGGTTGTCTTGTCAGTCACTTCCCAGACTTTGACGTCTTCTTGAAAGACCGGGACAGAGCCCGCCTCAACCGGCGTGAAGTTGAAATTGAAAAGCTCGCCCGCGACGAAGAACATCGCCTCGCGCAATTTTCCAAGCTCAAGATATTGTTTCACCTCGTCGGAGTTGAGATCGTATTTTGCGAGGCGCACTTTCTCCGCATAGAAACGATAATCCCACGGCTCGATCTTGATATCGGCGCCTTCCGTTTCGGCGAGTTTTTGCATGTCGGCGACTTCTTCGTGGACGCGGGCGACGGCGGCCGGCCAGACAGCCTCCATCAGTTCGATCGCGCGCGCCGGCGTTTTCGCCATGCGATTTTCAAGCCGCCACGCCGCGTATGTGTCATAGCCGAGCAGCCCGACGCGTTCGTCGCGCAGCTTTAATATCTCTGCGATGATCGCGTTATTGTCGTAAGCGTCGCCATTGTCGCCGCGATCGTAATAGGTCCGCCACACTTTCTCGCGCAAGCTCCGCTCGGTCGAATAGGTAAGGAATGGGTCCATAGACGAGCGCGTGTTGGTGATTGCGTATTTGCCCTTCTGGCCGCGCGCTTCAGCGGCGGACGCGGCCGCTTTGACGAGCGAGTCGGGGAGGCCGCCGAGCTGCGCCTTGGTCAAATAGGTGACGTAGCTTTCTTCGTCATGCAGCACATTGTTGCTGAAACTCGTGTAAAGCTCGGCGAGGCGCTGATCGATCGCGGCGTAGCGCGCTTTCGCCTCGCCGCCGAGCGTCGCGCCGTCCCGCGCAAAGCTGTCGTACACCAGCTCAACGAGGCGCTGCTGGTCGGGCTTCATTTTCTTGAGACGCGGGCTTTCGTAAACCGCTTTGACGCGCGCAAAGAGCGCCGAATTCTGCGTGATCTTCGAATTGAACTCAGAAAGCTTCGGCGCCATTTCCTGTTCGATCGCGCGAAACTCCGGCGTCGAGAGATTGCTCGACAAGATGCCGTAATAGGAAAAGACGTCGCCGAGCTTGCGGCCTGAATCTTCGAGCGCGAGAATTGTATTTTCGAACGTCGCCGGCGCGGGGTTCGCGGCGATCGCGTCGATCTCGGCGAGGTTCATCGCCATCCCGGCTTCAAGCGCGGGCTTCATCTGCGCCAAATCCATCTTGTCGAAAGCGGGAACGCCGCCATGAGGCCCGGTCCAGTCGCTGAGGAAGACATTCGCAGCCGGATCGACATTCGCCGACGCGGCGGCAGCCGCAAGATCGGCCCTCGGCCAAAGCGGCCCCTCGGGCGCGCTCGCGCAGGCGGAAAGGGCGATGGCGGCGGCGCTCGCCGTCAGGGTCAGGATTAGGCGCATGAAAATCCCCTCGATTTGCGAGCGAAGATAAGAGCAGGCGCCGGCGCCAAGCGCCACAAAAATTTCGGCGAGGCGTTGCCTCAGAGCGACGAGGCGTGCGGCCTTCTTTTTACCCGCTTATTTGGCGTTAGGCGCGAGCTCCTCAAGACTGCTGAGATGCGAGATATTCGCCCAGCCGAGGCTCTGATAGCTCTGAGTGAAGGGGTTGTAGGCGTGCAGAAACGAATTTGATCCGGACTCGCTCATGTAAATCCAGCCGCCGATTGTGCCGGTCATCGAATCGAGATCGCCGACCGGAAGCGAGGCGATTGATGTCATCTGTCCCGTACCGCGCGTCACAACCAGAACCTGTGACCGAACGCCGATTGCGAGAAATGCAAGGTTGTCCAGCGGTGCAAGGCTTTCGAGTTCGCTTGTCGGGCCAGTCGCTCGAAATTTCAGAGTCGTTTTTCCCGTTGAGATGTTTAGTATGTACACGTCGTTATTGAAGCCGACGACGTAAAGTCGGCCTTGAGCATCGAATGCGATTCCGCGCGGACCGCCAAACCCTTGAGTCAATGCGCGATCAACCGAAATAATCCCGAGAATTGCGCCCGCTTTATTAAACTCATAGACTTTGTTTTCGAGCCGGCTGTACGCGAAATAAGTCCGGCGCACGGGCGAAAATGCGAGCCCGGCAAAATCTTTTCCGGCGCCAAGCGAAAACTTCAATACGGGACTTCCGGCATTCGCCGTGTCGATCTGGTAGACGTTACCGGTGTCGGCCGAAACGCCAAGCAGCTTTGCCGCATAACTTCCGGTTGTTGCCGCACGCCCGCCAAGCAGCGCGAGAATCACGATTTTTTGCATGAACTTCTCCCCAAGAGTTTTCGATCTAAGGCAGCAAGATTGCACAAGGGGGGGGGAGGGGCAAGAACGTCGGCGATCGATGGTCTGGAGTTTTGCTGCGTTGCGAAGGAGTGTTTCCGATATGCCGCGCCTTCATCCCGCATGACGTCTTCGCGCTGCGAAGGCGCTTCAACCTCAGGTCTGAAACTCGCTTTCGAAATCGAGCTTGTCATTCCGGGGCGTGAGCGAAGCTCACGAACCCGGAATCCATCTTTTGTCCGCAAAATCGTGTGGACTCCGGGTTCTCGCCTGCGGCGAGCCCCGGAGTGACGGCGCAATCATGCGCGGTTTACGGACGCAAATTTCCGGAAAGCCGCCAAGGGTGAGACCGGTTTGTCGACTCTCACTGCAAACAGCAAATGAAGCGACTTACTCCGCCGCCGCTAATTGCTCCGCCTTGTTCAGATCGACCGACACAAGTTGCGAGACGCCGCGCTCGACCATGGTGACGCCGAAGAGGCGGTTCATGCGCGACATGGTGAGCGCCTGGTGCGTGATGATGAGGAAGCGCGTTTTCGTTTCCTTCGCCATCTCGTCGAGGAGGCGGCAGAAGCGCTCGGTGTTGGCGTCGTCCAAGGGCGCGTCGACCTCGTCGAGGACGCAGACCGGCGCCGGGTTCGCCATGAAGACCGCGAAGATGAGTGCGGTCGCCGTCAGCGCCTGTTCGCCGCCCGACATCAGCGACATCGAGGAGAGTTTCTTGCCCGGCGGCGAGGCGTAGATTTCAAGGCCCGCTTCCAGAACGTCTTCCGAATCGATGAGGCGCAGCTCCGCCTGCCCGCCGTTGAAGAGGCGCGTGAACAGCGTCGAGAAATTGCGGTTGACGATTTCGAAAGCGGCGTTCAATCGCTCGCGCGCTTCGCGGTTGAGGCTGCCGATCGCGGCGCGCAATTTGCGGATCGCGCCGTCGCAATCTTC
>JBBTJH010000172.1:0-10049 GCA_038059555.1 Pseudomonadota bacterium
TGAACGCCGCCTCGATGAACGCGAAATCGGAGCCGATCACCGTGTAAATGAAGCGGATGATGACGTAGACCGCGACCTTGGTCGAGGTGGCGGCGATGAAGGCTGAAACCGCCGACGGCGCATAGGCGTAGGCGTTCGGCATCCACAAATGCATCGGAAACATCGCGGCTTTAAGGCCCATGCCGACCAGCACGAATGCAAAGCCGGCCTCGATCATGCGGTTCTTGTCGCCGGCGAGGTGAATTTTCAGATCCGCCATATTGAGCGTGCCGGTCGCCTGATAAAAAAGCCCGAGGCCGATCACGAAAAACGTGGCGCCGATCGTTCCCATGACGAGATAATTGAAGGCGGCGGTGAGCGCGCGGCGATCTTTCTTCGCGCCCATGGCGACCAGCGCATAGGACGACAGCGATGAAATTTCGAGAAACACAAAAACATTGAAAGCGTCGCCGGTGATGGTGACGCCGAGAAGCCCGGTCATGCAGATGAGCAGCGCGGCGTAAAAAAGACTGATCTGGCGCAAATTGATTTCAGAGCGGATGCTGACATAGGAGAATGGAAAGACCAGCGCCGCAATGCCGGAGACCAACGTCAACACCAGCGCATTCGCAAGATCGATCCGGTATTCGATGCCGACCGGCGGCGCCCAGTCGCCAAGATGATACGAAATCGGACCGATGGTCGCGACGGAATAAAGGATCGCGGCGCAGGCGGCAAAGACGACCCAGGAAACCAGCGTCGCCGCGACATAAGCGAGCCGGCCGCCGAATTTGTCCGTCGGCATCAGGATCATCAAAGGCGCCGCGACTAGCGGAATGATGATCGGCAGGACGGGAAGCTGCGCGGCGATCGTCATGCGGCGGCCCCGGGGGTATCGGGCGCCGCGCCGAACTCGGCGATATGATCGGCAGCTTCGAGCTCGTCTTCTTCAATCGCGCCATACGCCTCGCGAATGCGCACGACGAGCGCGAGGCCGACGGCCGTCGTCGCAATCCCGACGACGATCGCCGTCAGGATCAGCACATGCGGCAAGGGGTTTGAATAAATGACGCTCGCGGCGGCGTGAACGGCGTCGCTGGCCGCCGCCGCGTGCTGATCGATATGCAATTGGGGCGCGGCGAGAATGTCATTGGCGCCCCCTTGTGACGCCGAATGTATCGCCTCCGCCGACGGGGCCGGATGGCTTTTGCCCGTCAGCGTCGCAAGATCGTTGCCGGCAAGATCGAACCCGCCCTCCAACGCTTCGTCCGCATGAAGGGCGCCTTCTCCCGGCGCGTCCTTGCCGGGAAGAATTTCCCCGCCATGCGCGCGGCGTTCCATGTCGCCCGCAACATAGATCGGCGCGGTGCCGCCGGCGATTTTTCCGATCGAGATGTAATAGATGAAGACCGATGTCTGAAAGACGTTGAGGCCGATCAGCTTTTTGATGAGGTTGCCGCGCGCGATGACGATATAAAGCCCCATCATCATCAGCGTGATGAAGATCCAGTAGTTGTAGCGTTCGACCGCGAAGGCGAGATAATCCATCTTCCTACCAATCCTCGTCGCGGATTTCCGGCTCGCGGCCGGCGAATTGGTAAAAGATCATCACCATGGTCGAAGAGACCGCCATGCCGACGCCGAATTCAACGAGTAAAATTCCGTAGTGCTGTCCCGCGTGATGCGTCGACGCCGGGTCTATCGCATCATAGCCGAGCAGATTGCCGCCGAGCAGCATCGTTGCAACGCCGGTTCCGGCGTAAAAAAGAAACCCGGCGACCATCAAGACTTTGAGCGCGCCGACGGGAAGAACGCGCTTCGTTTCATCAAGCCCCATGATCAGCGCATGAAGAATGAAGGCGACGGCGAAGATGACGCCCGCCTGAAACCCGCCGCCGGGGCCGAAGTCGCCGTGAAACTGCACATAGAGCGCAAAAAGCAGAATCGGCGCGAACATGATCTTGATGACGACGCGAAGGATGAGATGCTCGATGCTCACTCTTGCCCCTCCTCTTTGACGTCTTTGACCGCCTTGCCGCCGCGCACGCTGCCGGCGCCAAGAAGGAGAATGACGCCGAGGCCGGCGGTGAAAATCACCATCGTCTCGCCCAGCGTATCGAAGCCGCGATAACTCGCGAGCACGGCGGTGACGATGTTCGGCACCGCGATTTCCTTGGCGGTCCGGTCGATATAAACCTCGCCCATATAGCTGTTGGCGGGCGAGGCGCCGTCGCCATAGGCCGGCATGTCGAAAGTCGCGTAGATGAGCGCCGATCCGACGAGGGTGACAACGACGATCGCAATCGGCGTGCGCCCGGTTCGCGTCGGCTTTTCCCGCCGGACGGTCAGCAGCATCGCGCCGAGCATCAAGACGGTCGAGACGCCCGCGCCGACGGAGGCTTCGGTGAACGCAACATCGACCGCGTCGAGCGAAACGAAAAACGCGGCCGATAAAAGGCTGTAAATCCCCGACAGCAAGACGATCACGAAAAGGTGGCGCGAGCGGACCATCACGAAAGCGACGATGACGAGCATCGTCAGCAAGGAAAGATCGATGAGGATGCTGGCGTTCGACAGACCGGCCTCCATCATTGCGGGTCCCCTTCGCGTTTCAAGTCAGCCCCGAGCATCGGCCGCAACCCGACGACCCAGGCGGCGTGCGCGATCGCGTGCGTCGATACGGGGCTCGTCATGAAAAGAAAGAAACCGATGAAAACCAGCTTGGCGACAACCAGCCAGTTCGGCGCCTGCAGCATCATGCCGAGCAACAAGAGCTCCGCCCCCGCCGTGTCGGTGATGCCGGCCGCGTGAAGGCGCGTATAGAAATCCGGAAACCGCACGATGCCGATCGCGCCGGTGACGACGGCCGCGCCGCCGGTCAAAAACAACGCCCAGGACAAAATATCGCGAACGAGATCGAGCGTGATCATGCGGTGTCGCGCTCCTCGAAATTCGGCGCGTCCGCCGCCGGCTGATCAAGCGCCACCGAAAGGGTCCGGTATCTGAAGAATTTCAAAATCGCGATCGTCGACGCGAAATTGAGCAGCGCATAAAGCACTGCGATATCGAGAAAATCGGGGCGCCCGGCCAAATATCCCATGAGGCCGATCAAAATGACCGTCTTGGTGCCGAACGAGCTCCCCGCAAGGACGCGGTCATAAAGGGTCGGACCCGCAAAGGCGCGCACCAGCGCCAGCAGCATGCCGACGAGGATCGCAGCTGTTGCAACGCCGAACATCATTGCGCGCGCCCTCCCTCAAGCGCCGCAACGCGCCGGCCCATATCGTTGATCGCCGCTTCATCCGCGAGCGCCTCGGTCAGCGCGTGCACAACCATGTAGCCGGGTTCGAGATCGACGGTGACCGTTCCCGGCGTCAGCGTGATCGAATTGGCGAAGGTCGCCAAGCCCGCATTGGTCTTCGTTGGCGAAACAATCTTCATCAGCTTTGGCGATAACGCCGGTTCGATCGCGAGCGCATGGCGCGCGACGATGAGGTTCGCCTTGCCGATTTCAACGAAGAGCCACCACCAATAGCCGAAGACGCGGGGCATGAGGCCGGTCGGCACGCCTTCAAAGTCGAGAACCCCCGCCCGGTGCGCCAGATAAACGCAAAGCGCCACCGACGCAGCGCCAAAACCCAGCAGCATAGGATTGTCGAAATAGCCTGAAAGAAGCAGCCACAGACCCGCTAACGCCAAAGCGAGAACTATCGTCCGCACCATCGTTCAGACTTCTCCTGCAAGGCGAAAACGCCGCAAACCCTGATGAACCTCGACGCGCTCCCACCACGGTCGCTGCTAGGGAAGCGCACGAGGACCGCGCCAAGCGACGCAAGTCGCGGCCCACTTTGCGACCTTTGCGGAATTTTAGGGAAAATCAACCCCTTGACGCGCTCATTCACGCGCCCGGGCGGCGACCCCGAGGACTATTCAGTCCTGATGAATCGCTCGCCGGAATAGTTGAGCCCGGTCACGATTCCGGAAGGCTCGACGCGAAAGCCGATGACCTCGCCGCTGAACGGTTCAAATTCGACGCGAACCGTGTCCTGCTCTTCCCTGAACGGCTCAGCGATAGAAGCAGCGGCGCCAAACCGGATGCGTAACCGATCGTTCGTCGCTTCGACGACCATCTCGCCGAAATTCGGACTGTCGTAGCGGCCGGCATAAGACGCCAACGGCGCCGACATCTTCCATTTCCGGCCCGCGCGTATTTTGCGGTCTTCGGCGAGCCCCATGATCATCTGGTCGCGCGCCTTGATGAGGCTTGCTACCCCGGCGTCATAAAGAGCAAGCGCATCCTGCCTCTTGGCCAGCGTATCGTAAATGTAGTTTGCGATAACATCCGCATATTTGGCGCCGACTGATCCGTCATTCACGAATATGGCGACGCCCGTCTTCAATCCGGGCAAAAACGAAACATGCGATCTTGTTCCCGCGAATGATCCAAAGCTGTGGATCATCGGCTCATCCCGATAACGGCCGACATACCATCCAAGCGCATATGCATCTCGCGTGTAGCCCGCAAAGGAGCTGCCGACATTCGCTATCGGGCGTTTGACGGCGGCGACAACAGACGCTGGAACGGCCTGCACGCCGCCGACTTCGCCGTCATTGATCATCAGCTCAAGCCAGCGCACGGCGTCATTGGCGCTCATATAAACGCCGCCTGCGGATTGTTGGGTCGCATCCGTCTTCTCAAGCAATAGCCTTGTGACGCCATCCGGAGACGCGCCGAAATGCGGACGAGCGATAGAACGCCCGGCCAGGACTGCACCGGATATTCGCGCTGTCGCGCCGCTCATCTCGGCCGGATCGAATATCTCCCTCTGCAGAATATCCTGCCACTCCTTACCAATCTTTCGATCTGTCATTACAGTAAGTATGTTATATCCGGCGTTGGTATAGGCGAATGTTCCGGTCGGCGATTTCGCCTTGACCGTCGCCGTTGACAAAAGCTTCCAGTCGATCTTCGGCGAATGCTGACCGGTAATCGCCGAACGGATGACCAGCGCCCGGTTGTCGATGCCAGACGTATGGGTCAAAAGATCGCGCAACCGGATGTTGTCGGCGCCGATTTCTGCGGGAAACTTCGCGTCCGGCGCGTAGGCCGCCAGCGTCTCGTCGAGATTGATTTCCGCGCGCTGATCAAGGATTTCCATCGCCAGCGCCGTCATCGATTTCGTCGAGGATGCGGTGTAAAAGAGCGTTTCTTCGCTCACGCGCTCGCCGGTTTCGATATCCGTCACGCCGAAGCCGCGCGCATAAACGCCCTCAGGCGTCCACACCGCCGCAGCCAGTCCCGGAATAATTTCGATCGCCGCCATCGCGGAATTAATGGCGCGATCAAATTCTCGGCTCTCAGCAATCTCGCGCGGCTTGCCCTCAACAGAACCGGTGGCGCATCCGGCGCCGCACAGAGCGGCGATCGAATAAAGAGCGGACAGGATTTTACGCCTCAACATGACCGGGAAGCCTCCAGATTTCGCGAAATATCCAGATAGCGGCGGCGAAGGCGTCAGGTATTGGACGATCTTAACATCAGGGGAATTTCAGAAAAGACGCCGACAGCCTTCTCCATTGCATCGGGGTGACGCCGGCAACCGCCCGGAACGCCCGGTTCATATGGCTTTGATCATAAAATCCGGCCGCCAACGCCGCGTCAGCGAGCGACGTCTGTTCACGCGCCAACGCTGACATCGCGCGCCTCACAGAGTTCCTCCGCGCAAAATCGGAAATCGTTTCACCATAGGCGCGCTTGAACTGGCGCGAGATATGAGCCGGGTGCACGCCTGCCGACCGGCTCGCCGCCGCAACATCGAACGTCCTCAATCCTGTATCTGCGAGCTCATCTTTGACCCGCGACAGCCAGACCGGATGTTTTCTCGATTGTCCGCCTATCGGTGTGAAAACCGAAGCGGCGTCGGCGGCGGCTGTCTGAACCGCGCGCACGTTCCTGGAGAGAGCCGCTTCCAGCAGACGGGCTGCAAGACGCACGCCCGGCGCCTTGTCAATCAGGCGCCAGCCGTCCTCGATCGGACCGACCACCTCGTCAAAAAGCTGATTACTGAATATCAAAGATACGATAAACGCGCCGGTGTCGCCGAATCTGGTTGAATGCGCCCCATGATCCGACTTCATCAGCACGGCTCCCGCGCTGATTTTTCCAGTGAACCTGTTTGTCTCTTCGGCGAACTCGCCTTCGACGACGACGCTGATCCGGGGTTTCTCATCGCAATGTCGGGGCTGCGACAGTCCGGGCGCATAGAAGCAGGATCGAATTTGGATATCGGCGAGATGGTCGCGGGCTGCAATCATCACCCACCCTATAATGCCGCGCCGACCTCAGTCGATCAGCGATTCTTACGCTCGAGGTCTATTCGTCGCGTTTTGGCGTCTTTCCGCCGACAGCGCCGAGGGCCTCAAGACAAGAGCAACCGCCCAACGACAGGACGCCGCGCGCGTCGAGATATTCCTCGATCGCCTCAGCGATGAGGTCCTGCGCGGATTGATTGAGTTCGGCGGCGCCGAGCGACAGGCGCATGAATTCTCTCGCGGTCAGCTGCACGGTGACGCCGGCCGTCACATTGAAAGCCGCGCTCGCTTTGACCGGCGGCACGCTGGCGCCGGCCCAGGGGCCTGCGGCGGCGATGTCGGGGGGCGGCGCCTCAGGCGCTGCGGGCGCTTCCTCTTCTTCGCTCTCGTCGAGGTCCTCGAGGATATCTTCGTCCCCGTAGAAATCGTCCTTTTCGAGCGCAACGGCGTCTTCGGAGCCGAAATTTTCAAAATAGGAAACGACCTCGTCGGCCTCGGCCTCGAGTGCGGCTATGTCCTCCGGAGACGGATTATCCGGGTAGCCCGCTTCGTAACTGCGCTCATTGATGACGGTCATCTGCGCCGGCGGCAGGCGTTCGGCCGCCTGTAGTTTTATTTCTGCAGCAGGAGCAGGCTTCGTCTGGGGTTTTACCGGAGGCTCGGCCTTCTTCTGCGGCGCCGGCTCATCGACTGGAGATTTTTTTGCGGCCGCTGGCGCCTTTGCCGCTGGCGCTTCCTTCGCCGGCGCTTTCACTTCAACCGTCGCAGCTTTAGCGGGAGCCGCTTTTGGCGCCGCGCTTTTAGGAAGATCTATCTCGGCTTTTTTCTTGTGGGTCGGCTCCAGCGCGAAGGCGTCGGTTTCCTCAGCCGGATCGTGGATCGGGGAGTTCGAGGGCGCGGCTTGACCTTTCCGGGCGAGCAAGCCCGAAGTAAGGGCGGCGAAGCGGCTTTCCAGTTTGCCCTCGCCTGCCTGCGCGCCCGCGTTGCGTTTCATTGCCGCCTTCGTGCGATCAAGTTCCCTATTGCGCCGCGCGGCGCCCAAAGACGCGGTTTTGCGCAGCGACCGCCGCAGCGCTCGCTTCCTCCGGCGCCTTGTAGCCGCCCTCGGCGCGCTTCAGGCGCCGGTCGAGATACTGCCAGAGTTCGCTGATTTCCTGCGCGGATTTGCAATAGGGGTCGATTTCCATGACTGTCCGGCCGTCGATCATCGCCGCAGCGTAATCGACGCGGTGGTGAATGACGGTCGGCGCGACCGTGCCGTGTTGCGAGAGCGCAATCGCCGCTTCCGAGGTGATGCGCGCTTTGGGCGTCGCGCCGTTGACGACGAAAACGAGCGGCTTGTTGCGCGCCTGCGCGATGTCGACGGTCGGCCCGACCGCACGCAAATCGTGCGGGCTTGGCCGGGTCGGCGCGACGACAAGATCAGCGAAGTTCACAACTTCCGAAATCGCACGCGTCACCGCCGGCGGCGTGTCGATGACGACCAGCCTGAAGCCTTCGTCGCGTGCGCGATCGAGATCTTGAAAGAGGTTTGAAAAAACCGACTGGATGAACGCCGGCTGAGGATCCTGCCGGACATTCCACCATTTCGCGAGCGACCCTTGCGGGTCGGTATCTATGAGCGCGACAGGGCCCGCTCCGGCCCGTCCCGCTTCAACCGCAATGTGACCCGACAGCGTGGTTTTGCCGGATCCCCCTTTTTGCGACGCAAAGACTATTACACGCATCGACGCCAGCATGCGTCCTCCAAGAATCAAGACGATGGGCTGACTGCCCCGTGTGACACTATGGCGGATGAGCCGTTAAGGCTGCGCGAGGAACGCGCGTCGAATTGTAGGGATAATTTTAGGAAAACGGCGATGGGCCAAAAAAAACGCCGGAAGCAGCCTAGATACGCAAGGCCGCAACCGACGCGGAACGGGTTATGGCAGGAATGTTTTAAATGAGGCTTAAACGCCGTCCGCACTGCGCGAAAGGCGGCCAGCGCGAATTGGCGCCTGGCGTTTTAGACTTCTTCTTCGTCGAAGCCGAGCAGGCGCGTGATGCGCGCAATGCGCGGATTGCCGTCCCAGTCCCAATAGCGAAGGACCGCGCGCGCATAATCGCGCGCCATCGAATCGAAAATGCCGAGAAGCGCCTCGGCTCTGGCGGGATCGACAGGGTTTTCCGCATCTTTGCGATTGACGATGGCGAAGAATTCCGAGCGCGGAAGGCCAAGGCTTTTGCACATAACCGCGAACGGCTCGACGCCCGGATCGCGGAGAATGCGAGCCACCAGCTCACGCGAGACGCCGGCGATCATGCTGGCGGCGTGAATGATTTCCTGCGCCGGGTATTTTCTTGCAGCGCCAAATGTCTTGATCACGACATCCATCGAGACCGGATCGCCGTTGACGCCGCGCGGACGGTGACGGCGGTCGAGCATGATGAGAATTTCCTTGACGAGGGGGTCGGCTCCCTCGCCTCGAAAGACGCGCGGATAAAGATCTTGAACCGCGTCCTGAACGATCGCGCGGTCGAGCGCAAAGCGAGCGAGAATGCGCTTGCGGTTTTCAGGGCTGACCCACCAGAACATCATAAAGCCGTGCGCCGGCTCCAGCTCACGGCGTTTCAGCAGCAGCGCCTGGATTTCAACGTCCGACGGCGACCGGCTCACCAAGAGGTCGATCGCGTTGGGCGAAAACTGGAACTCCTCTCGCCGGAGGAGAAGCCTTGCAACTTCAATCTCGCCAAATTCAAGAATGACGTCGGCGAGCGATGTCGTCAGATCGATGCGGCGCGCAATCAGATCGCGATGGGCGGTCTTGCCCGATTTCGCGCATTCAATCAGGAGCGCTTCCGCGACCGGTTCGGTCCGGCGGATGATCGGCTCGGCGACGCTCGGCTCGTCGAGGAGGAGCGTTCGCAACAACGCGCTCGGCGCTTCCGCGACCCGGGCGACGCGCCGCGCGACTTCAAGCCGAAGGTCTTCATCCGCCTTGTCGAGCGCTTGCAGCATGATATCGGCCACCAGCGAGCGCTCATTTGCGGATATGCGCGTCGCGGGAAGAACGACGAGGTCCGAAAGCTTGCGGACCAGAACTTCGCGCGGGGTATGCCCCTTTTGCGGCGGCGGCGTCAGGCCGACGTCGCTCAGCGAAGCTCCCTCGGTCGCGGTCTCCTGCGTCGACATTCAAAATCCCCAAAAGGCGGCCCCTTGAGCGGGGAGACCGCGATCTAACAGCAACACCGTTAACCGGTATTGAATTCCGGGCGGCGAAAGCGGGGAGACGGCGGGCTGGCCGCCTGCTAAGCTCATAAAGTCAGTCAGTTCGCGGGGCCAATCGTGTCCAAAACGTTTATTTTAGCCGTCGGGGCTCTTTTCCTCGCCTCTTGCGCCAGCGACAGCGGCCTCAGCGAGGAGCCAGGCTATGTCTCCGGCTATGGCGACGGCTGCGCGACCGCCCATGAGCAGGACAAGAGTTTCTCCACCAAACGGGTCCGCGACGCCGACCAATTCGAGAATGACCGCGCCTACCGCTCAGGCTGGCGGCAGGGCTGGCAGCAATGCCAGAGCCCTTATCGCCGCGCCGATGACGGCGGACGGGTGCTCGGGGATGAGACCGATTTTTAGAGCGGCCGACGAGTAATCGGGTTTATCGCCTGGAACTGCCGCCTTGGCTTGAGCGCGATTACCGCAAATACAGGCACGTCAGGCCAGTTCATAGCTGCGTTCAGGATCGACGACCGCGCAATCCCAACTGAGCTCTTTTTTTATC
>JBBTJH010000173.1:0-2966 GCA_038059555.1 Pseudomonadota bacterium
TGCGGCTCGGTTCGCCATCGGCTTTTCCGGCGGCAAGAAGCACGACGAGACGGAAGCGGCGATCAAGCGCATGTTCACGCCGGAATTCCGCAACCGCCTCGACGCGACGGTCGCGTTCGGCGGGCTGACGCCGGAGATCATCGACCGCGTTGTCGAAAAATTCATCCTGCAGCTCGAAGTCCAGCTCGCCGATCGCGGCGTCACCTTTGAGCTCTCGACGGAAGCGACGCGTTGGCTTGCAAAACGCGGCTTCGATGAGGAAATGGGCGCGCGCCCGCTCGGCCGCGTCATTCAGGAATACGTCAAGAAGCCGATCGCCGACGAGATTTTATTCGGCAGGCTGAAGAACGGCGGCATCGTCAAGGTGATGCTCGACGCAACGGATACGGAAAAGCTCGCCTTTGAGTTCATTCCCGACACGACAAAAAAAGAAACCGCGATCCCGGCGCTGGTGGCGCCGTAAAGCCGAGAGCCTTGTCGTTGAAAGGCGCGCCAGAATGCACAGGGCGAAATCCGCCAGCGAATTTTTTGCAAAGGCGCCGCTCTGGCGCGCGGAACTGACGACGCTTCGCAAAGCGCTGCTGGCGTCGGGGCTTGTCGAAGAAATCAAATGGGGCGGACCCTGCTACACGCTTGACGGCGTCAATGTCGTGGGGCTCGGCGCGTTCAAATCTTATTTCGGCCTCTGGTTCTTTCAAGGCGCGCTGTTGACGGATCCTCAGAAAGTCCTCGTCAACGCGCAAGAAGGCCGCACGAAAGCGCAGCGCCAGTGGCGCATGAGCGCAGCCGGCGACATCAAGCCGGCGCTCATCTCGCGCTATCTCAAGGAAGCGATCGCCCTCGCAAAATCGGGCGAGAAAGTCGCCAAGGCGCCGCCGAAGAAACTCGTCATGCCGCCCGAATTGGCTAAAGCGCTGACGGCCGACAAGGCCGCCGCCGAGGCGTTCAAATCGCTGACGCCCGGCAGGCAGCGCGAATACGCCGAGTATGTCAGCGAAGCAAAACAGGCGGCGACAAAGGAAAAGCGCGTCGCGAAAATCCTCCCAAAGATCAGAGCCGGCGGCGGGCTCAATGATGAATACAGGAAGTGCTGAGGGGGCGCGCTGGTGAGGAGATGGGCCATTTCCACCTGTGTCAGCGATCAAGCGGCGCGGACATCACGCGCAACGGCGCCGGGTTGGCGTCCTCCCGGAGATTTCCGTCATCGTCATAGGCCGGCCAGTTGCTGGTCGCGATGTAGATGAAGTCGTCGCCGGCGACCGCGCCGTGTGTCGGCTCGCTCCAGCCGGGAAGCGCTTGCGCCAGGACGCCCAGCGAGAGCGCCGTTGTTCCCTTTTTATCGAGATCGATCCGGACAATCCGCTGCGGCGAGGTTCCATTCTGCACGCCGATAAGATCGCCGTGGTCGAGATAAAGGCCGTCAATGCCGCCAAGATGGGCGTTTGCCGGATTGGCGATCAAGGCGGCCGCGCCCGATTTCAAGTCGATCGCGAATAATCCAGCCAGATAATCGGCGACATAAAGGCGCCCGTGTTTTTCATCGAGCGCGATCCCTTGCAGATTGACGAAACGGGGGTCGGTGAATTCACGCCCGTTCGCGCCGTCAGCGTTCGTCCACGTGTCTTCGTCGATGAGGACGATCCGCGGGGTCAAACTGTCCGATGCGTATATCCGGCCGCTTTTCGCGATTTCGATATCGCCGATGAGCGAAGGACCTCCCCCCGCCGGATGGCGCGCGCGCTCGGCGCCCGTCGCCGGGTCGAGTTCGACAATCGCGGCGAATGGCGCCTCGTCGCTGCGCCGCTCGAAGGCGAGCTGATTGTTGATCGCAGCGTAAACGGCGCCTTTGCGCTGTTCGATATCAAAGACGCCGCCGTCCAGTTTTGCGAACGGCGCGAGCTCTGCGCCGGCGCGCATGATCTCGCCGCTGCGCACCGAGCCGATCAACACTTTTCCCTTCGATGTTGAAATCGCTTCGGGGAGAAGGTTGTTTTGGGCGTAGCCAGCGATGACACGAGCTTCGCCCTTGGGGGCGGCGTTCGCCGCCATTCGCGCGGCGACGGGGGCGTAAGAAGGCTCGGCGCGCATTCTGTCGAACGCCTCGTGAGGCGGCGTCTCGAGGACGAGACCGCGACCTGCGATCTCCGCCGCGAGGGCGATTGCTTCCTCCATCCGGCCAGAGAGGATGCGCGCGAGCACGCGGTTGCGCGTGAGGAACAGCGAATAGGGCCGCTCGATCTGCGCCTCATCGAGGAGGGTTGCGGCTTTCCCAAAATCATCGGCTTCAAACGCGGCGTTCGCCTCGCGCATGATGTCGGCATAAGGGCGCGCATAGGCGGGCGCGGCCATCAAGGCGATTGAGGCGAGGACGGCGGCGGCGCAGTTCATGACGGCTCCCGTTTGGCGCCCTCTTTATAGGCTCTCACATCTCTGCGCGGATCTTTTCCGCCAGCGCTTCAAGCGTCGCGATATCGGCTTTCTCGCCGGCGTGGCGCTTGACGGCCGCGCCTTCGAAAATCGGGATGATGTGGAAATGCAGGTGAAATACCGTCTGCCCTGCCGGGGCGCCGTTATACTGCACGATGCGAACGCCGTCGGGACTGAGCGCCTTGGTGACGCCTTTGGCGACGCGCTGCACGCGCGGCATCAAGACCGCGAGGCTTTGAGGGTCGGCGTCGAGGAAATTCGTCGCGCGGATTTTTTTGGGGATGACGAGCGTGTGCCCCTCGCTTTGCGGAAAGATGTCCATGAAGGCGAGGGCTTCGTCGTCCTCGAACACTTTGATCGCCGGCAATTCGCCGCGAATGATTTTCGCGAAAATATTGTTCGCATCATACTGCGCGGTCAACGACATCGGGGCGCCCCTAGACTTCGGTCAGCGGTTGATCGTTCCAGATCATGCGTTTGATGCGCCAGCCGCCGGCGGTGTTCTTCGCGACGAAAAGATAATTGCCGGCCTGCGCGAT
>JBBTJH010000173.1:2976-7000 GCA_038059555.1 Pseudomonadota bacterium
TTGACTGGTTCTCATAGGTGAAGCCCAGCGTGTAGCGCCCCGAAACGACGCCAAGATCGCCGGAGAGATCGACCTCGTCGATCTCATGGTTGAAATGCGTGACGATGGTCGGGGGCGCGCCTTGCGGGAACCAGAAATTCTTCAGATTGGCGACGCCGTTCTCGGAGGGAAGCCCGCCGCCCGGCATGATGACCGCGTCGCGGTCAAAGAGCGCGAGCACGGCTTGTTCCTGATCTGCGACGTCCTCAATCATCCATGCTTCGACATAGGCTTCGTCGAGCGCGCGGAGGGAGGTTTCGTCGGCAGGCGCCGGCGCTTTTGCGCACGAGGCGAGAATGACGGCGAGAGTAAGAGCGAGGAGGCGAATCATACTTTGAAGTTCCCGGTTGAGGCTGGCGCCTGCATGGCGGCCTTGCTTTGCCTTGATTCTGGGGGCTCGGCGCTCGCTTATCAATGCGTCTCCTCCGCTTTTCAGCGCCGGAAGGGCGTCATGCCGCTTATTGCCGCAATATCGGCCGCAACGCCCCTCCGCTCGGCGCCGAGATAGCGCTCGACCGCCTCGCGAAATCCCGGATGGGCGATAAAGTGGGCCGATCTGGTGACGACCGGCTCATAGCCCCGCGCGATCTTGTGTTCGCCCTGCGCGCCGGCCTCGACCCGGGCGAGACCCCGCTCAATCGCGAAGTCGATCGCCTGATGGTAGCAGACTTCAAAATGCAGGAACGGGCGATCCTCGATCCGGCCCCAATAGCGGCCATAGAGCGCGTCGCCGCCGATGAAGTTCAACGCGCCGGCGATGATGCGGTCATTTTCTTCGGCGATCACCATCATCAGCTGCGCCGGCATGGTTTCGGCGATGTGCGAGAAAAACGCGCGCGTGAGATACGGTCGCCCCCATTTGCGCCCGCCGGTGTCTTGATAGAACGCCCAGAACGCGTCCCAGACGCGCTCGTCGATGTCGGCGCCGGCAAGGCGGCGGAACGTCAGGCCATGGGCTGCTTCCCTGCGTTCGCGTTTCAGCGCTTTCCTCTTGCGCGAGGAGAGCGCCGCGAGAAAGTCGTCATAGCTCGCATAGCCGCGATTGAACCAGTGATACTGAACGCCGCTGCGCATCAAATATCCGCAAGCTGAAAGTATGGCGGCGTCTTCCTCGCTGATGAAATTGATGTGGGCCGAGGAGGCGCCGGCGCTCATCGTCAGACCGATCAGCGCGTTCCCGATCGCTTCCTTGTCGCTGACGCAAGTCGCGAGCAGCCGAGGGCCCGGAACCGGCGTGAATGGCGACGCGCAAAGAAGCTTTGGAAAATACCGCCCGCCGGCGCGTTCGAAGGCTTCCGCCCAATGATGATCGAAAACATATTCGCCGAAACTGTGCGTTTTCAGATAGAGAGGCGCGACGCCCGCGATCCGGCCCGCTTTTTCAAGCACGAGATGCGACGGCGTCCAGCCTTCATCCGGCGCGACGGACGCGGATTTTTCCAGAGCATTCAAGAACGCGTGGGAAACAAAGGGGTTCTCCGGCGCGCCCGGCGGATTGGCGAGGGCGTTCCATTCGGCGGCGGGTATGTCGGCGATCGCGCCAAGCGTGCGCGCTGTTGACGCTCCGCTGTCTGCGCCGTCCGCCATCAGGCGATTTCGACAATCGCATCGACTTCGACTGCAGCGCCGAGCGGCAGGCTCGGCGCGCCGACGGCCGCGCGCGCGTGGCGTCCCGCGTCGCCGAAGACAGCGACCATGAGATCGGAGGCGCCGTTGATGACTTTCGGCTGATCGGTGAAATCTTGGGTGCAATTCACAAAGCCGGTCAGCTTGACGATGCGTTTGACGCGGTCGAGATCGCCGCCGAGCGCCGCTTTCATCTGCGAGATGAGATTGACGGCGCAGGCTCTGGCGGCAACGGCCCCTTGTTCGACGGTCATGTCGACGCCGAGTTTTCCCTTGATGAGGCCCGATGGCCCAATCGATACCTGACCCGAGATGAAAAGCTCGCGGCCGCTGACGACATAGGGAACATAATTGGCGACGGGCGCAATCGGCGTTGGAATTTCAAGGCCAAGCTCGGCAAGGCGTTCGGCGGTCTTACTCATCGTTTTCTCCGTCGCTGTCGGTGATGGGGGCGATCCGGGGCTTTTTCGCATAGTTGCGCCCGAGCGCAATGGCGCCGTCGCCGAACTTTTTGCGAATGGCGTCGATCGCGCCCTCCTCGCGCCGGATTTTTTCTTCGTCGCCGGCGAACATGTCGGCCTGAGCGGAGACCGTCTCTGGCGCGAGGTCGGAGTAGCCGATCCCGATCAGCCGGAATGCGCGCCCGCCGGCGCTCTCGGCAAGCAGCGGTTTTGCGGCGTCGAACGCCGTGCGCGCAAGGTTTGAGGGCCGCGGCAAGGTCGCGCGCCGGGTGATAGTTTTGAAGTCTGCGGTTTTCAGTTTCAAGGTGACGACGGTCCCGGCGAATTTTTTGGCTTTCATGCGCGCGGAGGTGCGCTCGCTCAATCGCCAGAGAATGTCCTCCAGCGTTTTGAGATCGCCGGTGTCGGTGTTGAACGTCGTCTCGGAGGAAACGCTTTTGGTCTCGCGGCTCGGCGCGACGCGGCGGCGGTCGCGACCATTACTGAGATCGGCGAGCCGCATCCCAATCTCGCCATAGCGGCGTGCGAGCGTTGCCGCGTCCGCGCGCTGAAGGTCTGCGATCGTCTGATAGCCGTCGGCGTTGAGACGCTTCGCCATCACGGCGCCGACGCCCCAGATCGCCCCGACGGGAAGCCTCGCGAGCACGGATTTGGCTTCGCTCTCGCCGATGATTGAAAAGCCGTTCGGCTTGTCGAAATCGGAGGCGGTCTTGGCGAGGAATTTGTTGAACGACAATCCGACCGACACCGAGATCCCGATCTCGCGCTTGATCTCGCGTTGCAGCCTCGCGAGCGCGGCCGCCGGCGGCATCTTGTGAACGCGCGCGGTGCCCGTGAGGTCGAGAAAAGCCTCGTCGATTGAAACCGGTTCAACGAGCGGCGTCAGCTGTTCCATCATCTCGCGCACCTCGCGGCCGACCGACGAATATTTTGCAAGGTCCGGTTTGATGACGACCGCCTCGGGGCAGGCCTGCAACGCGCGAAACATCGGCATCGCCGAGCGGACCCCATAGGTGCGGGCGATATAGCAGGCGGTGGTGACGACGCCCCGGACGCCGCCGCCGACGATGACGGGGCGGTCCGCGAGCGAGGGATCGTCCCGTTTTTCAATCGAGGCGTAAAAGGCGTCGCAGTCGATATGGGCGACCGAGAGGGTCAAAAGCTCAACATGGCGGATGATTCGCCTTGCCGAACAGGCAGGACAAGAGGCGCCGGGCGGCTCCTTCAGGATCGCGCCGCAGCCGAGGCAAAGCGCGGGAATGTCCCGTTTTTCAGCCACAAACGGCCCTTTTTGGCGCAGCGGGGCCGGGATGCCCCGCAACCGACGCCTCACGATAAATAATCAATTAACACCTTATGCCGATAGTCGGGCCGATGGTTACCGTTACTTCCGAGGCCCCAAGCTCACCCATGGCGGCGATGGAGAAAATAGAGCCTTTGACGGCCCCAAAGACCGTGCTCGTTGTCGAGGACAATGAGCTGAACATGAAGCTGTTCAACGATCTTCTGGAAGCCCACGGCTACCGCGTCGTGCAGGCCCGCACGGGCCCGGAGGCGCTCGCGGCCGCGCGCGCGCATTTGCCCGATCTCATACTGATGGACATACAACTCCCTGAAATATCGGGTCTTCAGGTGACGCAAGAAATTCTTAAGGATGACGAGCTTGCCGATATTCCGGTGATCGCCGTCACCGCCTTCGCCATGAAGGGCGATGAAGAAAGGATCCGCGCCGGCGGCTGCCGCGATTATATCGCCAAGCCCATATCGGTCGTGAGCTTTCTTGAGAAAGTAAAAAGGTATTTGGACTAGCGTTAATCCCGTGATGTGTTCCGGGATAAAACGGAGGCCCGATGACGGCGCGCGTACTGGTCGTCGATGACCTCGAACCGAATGTGAAA
>JBBTJH010000174.1:0-3346 GCA_038059555.1 Pseudomonadota bacterium
GCGCAGGCCGTGAAAGCGAAACGCGCGCAGCGCTTGCGCGCGGGGTTTTAATCGGCGTTGCGATCGGCGTAGCTCTTGTCGTTCTCCAGCGCCCGCTTGCCGGGCTGACCTTTCCATTGCTCGGCGCCGGGTCTGAGGCGAGTGAAGCAACGCTCGCGGCGGCGCGGCTTTATTTCGACATTCGCATCTGGGGCGCGCCATTTGCGCTTGGGACCTACGCCTTGCTTGGCTGGCTGTCGGCGCGCGGACGCACGGACTATCTCATGGTGACGAGCCTCTTCATCACAGTCCTGAACGGCGCGTTCGACTGGCATTTTGTTTTAAATTTAGGGCTTGGCGCCAAGGGTGTCGCCTTCGGCACGCTGATCGCCGAATGCGCCGGGTTTGTCGTCGCCGCGATTTTCGCCGCCCGCATCATGGCGACGCATGGCGGCCTCAGCGCGGCATGGAAGCTGCGAGAGTTAGTTGAGCCGTCGATGATCCGGCGGACCTTGAGCGTTAACCGCGATATCTTTTTGCGCACGCTGATCCTCGCCTTCGCCTACGCCTTTTTCGTGCAGCGCGGAGGCGCCTTCGGCGACGTGACGCTCGCGGCGAACCAGACGCTGATGCAGCTGTTCTTCTTCACCGGGCTTGCGCTCGACGGAACGGCGATCGCCGCCGAGACGATGGTCGGGAGAGCAGTCGGGGCTGAGGACAAAGCGCGCGGGCTAATCGATTATCGCCGCGCGGTGTTCGCAACCTTCATCGTCGCGATGGGGAGCGCTGCCGCTTTTTCGCTTTTCTACGCCGCCGGCGGGGGGGTCCTCCTGTCCGTGCTTTCGCCGGACGGACCGATCAAGGCGGAAGCTGCACGCTATCTTCCATGGGTCGTCGCGAGCCCGCTGGTCGTCGCCGCCGGTTTTCAGCTCGACGGCATATTCATCGGCGCGACGCGTGCGCGAGAGATGCGCGACGCGATGGTCATCACCGCGCTAATTTTCTTCCCCACGACAATCATCCTGGCCCGGTTTTTTGGAAATCACGGGCTCTGGGCGGCGTTTACGCTCTACTTCATCATGCGCGGCGTAACGCTCGCCCTGTTCATGCCGCGGATCGCCCGAAGTTTTTCAAACCCCTGACCCGACCGCCTCGGCGACGGATTTAAAGCCGTCCGCTCGCAATTTCGCCGGCAGTCCTTCGATTATTTGCGGAATGAGCCCCGGCCCCTTATAGATGAGCGCCGTATAAAGCTGAACGAGGCTCGCGCCGGCGCGGATTTTCTCATAAGCGTCATTGAGCGAGGAAACGCCGCCGACGCCGATCAAGGGGATGCGACCTTTCAGCGTTTCATAAAATTCGGCCAGCAATTCCGTAGACGGAATAAAAAGCGGTTTTCCGGAAAGCCCGCCTTTTTCGGGCGATTGCGCGCTCTTTAGCCATGGCGGCCGGGCGATAGTCGTATTGGAAACAATCAGCGCGTCGATGTTCCGCTCGATAACGGCGCTCGCAATGTCAGCCTTGTCGGCGTCGGCAAGATCCGGCGCGACTTTGAGAAACACGGGCGCCTTTATCTTCAGCGCATCGCGCGCAGCGATGACGCGCGATAAAAGCTCAGTCAGCGCCGCTTTGTCCTGCAAGGCGCGAAGCCCCGGCGTATTGGGCGACGAAATATTCACCGTATAAAAATCGACAAGACCTTCAAGGCGTCTGACGCCGGAGACGAAATCTTCGATCCGGTCTTCGCTGTCCTTGTTGGCGCCGAGATTGACGCCGACAACGCCGATGCGCCGTCGCCGGGCGAGCCGGCCCGCGATTTTTTCAAGCCCTTCATTGTTGAAGCCGTAGCGATTGATCACCGCTTCGTCTTCGCGCAGACGGAAGACGCGGGGGCGATCGTTTCCGGCTTGCGGGCGCGGCGTCACTGCGCCAACTTCGACAAACCCAAATCCAAGACGCAGCATCGCGTTTGGAACTTCGGCGTTCTTGTCAAACCCCGCCGCAAGGCCGAGCGGGTTTTTGAATTCTATTCCCGCCAGCGTCGTCGCGAGCATCAGGTCGATGCGCGTTTGAAAATGCGGCGCGAAAGGCGACGCCATCATCTTCACGGTCGCGCGGTGCGCGTCTTCAGGGTCGAGAAGCTGCACGGCTTTAGCCCCGAGACTGGCGGCAAGACGCAGGGTCATTTGACGCTCTCGCCAAAGGCGAACGCGCCGCCGCCAGCATCGACAAGATGGAGCGCGCGCGTCGCCCCGGAGGCTTTGAGATCGCCATAAAAATGCGGAAAGAGCGCGCCGCCGCGCGAGGCTTCCCATTTCAAAGCGTCGCCGAGATCTTCAAGGGCGAAGGCTGCCGCGACCAGATCCTTGCGCCCGGCGAAATAGAGCCGCGCCGTTTCCAGAACCTGATCTTCCGCAGAAAGATGAATATAGCCGTCGCGGCGATCGACGTCGGCTGCAGGAATATATCCTGTGCGCCGCGCTTCGGCCCAATCGTTCGCGCCCATGATCTTGTAGACCAATTTCATGCTCGCCCCGGTAACGCGAAGCGGCGCCAAGGGCAAGCAGCCTTAAGGCTGCGCGTCGATAAACGCGCTTTCAGATTTTTCGCCGGCAGCAATCGCCGCCTTGAAGTCGCGCGCCAGCGCCTGGAGGTCCTTTTCGAATTTTGTCGCAGGCGTTGCAGCGAGCGCTACATCGAGGCTGGCAAGACCATCGGCGCGCCATTCCTCACGGCCGTCAGCGATCAGTCTTAGGGCGCATTCATAAGCGATAGTGAGGTTGTCAGGCGCCAATGCGCGCGCTTTCCTGAATTCTTCATAACCTTCTCGCGCATCGGCGCCGTAAAGAGCGCCGCCCCCACGGCGCGCCACCTCGATGCGCCACGCGGCCGACGTCGATAGCGCCCACGGATTTTCCGGGTCGAGCGCAAGGGCCGCATCGATCTCGTCGCGCGCCTTTCCGGCAAGGCCTGAGAGGAGTGCGCGCATAGGCGAGAGGCGCGCGCCTTTGAGGCCAAGGCCGATCGCCGCCTGCAGATGGGCTTCCGGGAGGCGAGGATCAAGCCTGATCGCCTGTTCGGCAATATCAAAGGCGTCGCCGGCGGTTCGCCGCGCCGATTTCCGCCCGTCGTCAAAATAAGCGACAGCGTTCATCGCGCGCGCCGCCAGCGCATAATCCTCGGCCGTTCCGGCGCGTTTTGCGAGATCGACCGCCGCCTCATAATCGCCGGCCGCATAAGCGGCGTAGGCGCCCGGCGCCGCATCCGCCATCGCCGCACCGGCAGCCATAAGAGAAAAAATAGAGGCGGCGAACGCAACTCTCATCGTCTTACCCTGATGCTGGTCGCCCTCTTTAGCAGATCGGGC
>JBBTJH010000175.1:0-5115 GCA_038059555.1 Pseudomonadota bacterium
CCGGCGACGGCTGCCTGATGGAAGGCGTCAGCCAGGAAGCGATCTCGCTCGCCGGGCATTTGAAGCTGAAAAAGCTGATCGTGTTGTGGGACGATAATTCGATCACCATCGACGGCGCGCTCTCGCTCTCGGATTCGACCGATCAGCTGAAACGCTTTGAGGCCTCCGGCTGGCGCGCGACGCGCGTGAACGGTCATGATCGCCGGGCGGTCGCCAAAGCCCTCGAAGACGCTCAGCAGGCGGATCGTCCAACGTTGATCGCGGTCAAGACCGTCATCGGCAAAGGCGCTCCCAATAAGCAGGGAACTTCTGCGACGCACGGCTCGCCGCTGGGGGCCGACGAAGTCGCCGCCGCACGTCTTGCGCTCGACTGGCCTTATGCGCCGTTTGAAGTCCCGGACGAGATTTTAAAGCGCTGGCGTGCGGCCGGCGCCCGCGGGCGCAATGCGCGCACCCTATGGACAAGCCGGCTGACCGGCTCGCCTCACCGCGCGGCGTTCGAGGCGGCGCTCGCTGGCGACGTCGCTCCAAAGATCGACGCCGCTATTCTTTCCTACAAGCAAAAGCTGAGCGCGGAGCCGCCGAAAGTCGCGACCCGCAAAGCGTCCGAAATGGCGCTCGAGATTATCAACGCGGCGATAGCGGAAACGATCGGCGGCTCGGCCGATCTCACCGGCTCCAACAACACCAAGACGAAATCGACGACGCCGCTGACTTCCGGCGATTACGCCGGGCGCTATCTTTATTACGGCGTCAGAGAGCATGGCATGGCGGCGGCGATGAACGGCATGGCGCTGCATGGCGGCGTTATTCCGTATGGCGGCACCTTTATGGTGTTCACGGACTATTGCCGCCCGTCGATCCGCCTTTCGGCGCTGATGGGCCTGCGCGTCGTTTATGTGATGACCCACGATTCAATCGGCCTTGGCGAAGACGGGCCGACGCACCAGCCGGTCGAGCATCTGGCGGCGCTCCGGTGCATTCCCAATTTGCGGGTTTTCCGTCCGGCCGACGCGATCGAGACGGCCGAATGCTGGGCGCTGGCGCTTGGCGACAAAAATGCGCCGTCAGTACTGGCGCTGACGCGGCAAAACCTCACGCCCGCCCGCACGGCGCACACGGACGAAAACCTTTGCGCCAGCGGCGCCTACATTCTCGCCGACGCCCCCGACCCCGATGTCGTTCTCATCGCCACAGGGTCAGAAGTTGAAATCGCGCTCGACGCGCAAAAAAAGCTCGCCTGCGACAAGATCAAGGCGCGCGTCGTCTCTGCGCCGTCGTTCGAGCTCTTCGCGGCGCAAGGCGAGAAATACCGGAAATCCGTGCTCGGCAAAGCGCCGCGCATCGCGATCGAGGCGGGCGTTCGTCAGGGCTGGGATCTCTTTTTGCGCCGGCGTGACGCCTTTATCGGCATGTCGGGGTTTGGCGCATCGGCGCCGGCGCCCGATCTTTACGAACATTTCGGAATTACGAGCAAAGCCGTCGTCGCGGCGGCGAAAAACCTGATTGAGAGGGAGTGACCTTAATGGCGTTGAAAGTTGCAATTAACGGCTTCGGACGGATCGGCCGTTTGACCTTGCGGTCGATGATCGAGAACAATCGCAAAGGGATCGACGTCGTCGCGATCAACGATCTCGGCCCGGTCGAGACCAACGCTCACCTCCTCCAGTACGATTCGGTGCACGGAAAATTTCCGGTCGAAGTGAAAACGACCGCAGATACGATCGACGCAGGCCGCGGCCCGATCAAGGTGTTCGCCGAGCGCGACCCGGCAAAGCTTCCCTGGAAAGAGCTTGGCGTCGATATCGTTTTTGAATGCACGGGCATTTTCACGTCGAAGGAAAAAGCGTCGCTGCATCTGGCGGCCGGCGCCAAGCGCGTTCTCGTTTCAGCGCCCGCCGACGGCGCCGACAAGACGATCGTCTTCAAGGTGAACCACGATATCCTGACCAAAGACGACGTGATCGTCTCCAACGGCTCGTGCACGACGAATTGCTTGGCGCCGGTCGCCAAGGTCCTCAACGATCTGATCGGCATCGAGCGCGGCTATATGACGACGATCCACTCTTACACCGGCGATCAGCCGACGCTCGACACCATGCACAAGGATCTCTATCGCGCCCGGGCGGCCGCGATGTCGATGATCCCGACCTCGACGGGCGCCGCCAAAGCGCTCGGCCTCGTCATCCCGGCGCTTAAGGGCAAGCTCGACGGCTCCTCGATCCGCGTTCCGACGCCCAATGTCTCGGTCGTCGATCTCGTCTTCACGCCCAAGCGCGCAACTGCGGTCGATGAACTCAACACGGCGATCCGCGACGCCGCCAACGGGGCGATGAAGGGCGTTCTCGCCTATACCGACAAGCCGCTCGTCTCGTCGGATTTCATGCACGATCCTCACTCCTCGACATTCGCGACGGCGCAGACGCAAATCGTCGATGGCGGACTGGCGAGAATTCTCACCTGGTACGATAATGAATGGGGCTTCTCGACGCGCATGAGCGACGTCGCTTACGAGATGGCCAAATTCCTTTAGGGGGCTCATTTGTCAGCCTACAGAACGATTGACGATCTCGATGTCGCGGGCAAGCGCGTGCTTGTCCGCGTCGATTTCAACGTGCCGATGAAAGACGGCGTCGTGACGGAAGCGACCCGCATTGAGCGCGCGCTGCCGACAATCCAGGAGCTGTCGAAGAAAGGCGCGAAAGTCATTCTGCTCTCGCATTTCGGCAGGCCGGGCGGCAAACGCGACCCGAAAGAGAGCTTAAGGCCGGTTGCAAAAAAGCTTGAGCAGCTTTTAGGCGGCTCGGTCGATTTCGCCGACGACTGCATCGGCGAGGCGGCCCAAAACGTCGTCAAGAAAATGATCGGCGGCGATGTCGCCGTCCTTGAAAACACCAGGTTTCACAAGGGCGAAGAAAAAAACGACCCGGAATTTGTAAAGGCGCTCGCTGAACTCGGTGATCTTTACGTCAATGACGCCTTTTCCGCCGCACACCGCGCCCACGCCTCGACAGAGGGGCTCGCGCATCTTCTGCCCGCCGCCGCCGGCCGCGCGATGGAGCGCGAGCTCACCTATCTTGCGGCAGCGCTCTCAAATCCGGAGCGGCCGCTAATGGCTGTCGTCGGCGGCGCAAAAGTGTCGACCAAAATCGATCTCCTCTTAAATCTCGTCGGCAAAGCGAACGTCCTCGTCGTCGGCGGCGGCATGGCCAACACGTTTCTCTTTGCGAAAGGCGTTTCTGTCGGCAAATCGCTCTGCGAGCCGGATCTTGCCGACACCGCGCGCGAGATCATGGCGCAGGCCGCAGACCGCGATTGCGAGATTGTTCTCCCCGTCGATGTCGTCGTTGCGAAGGAATTCAAAGCCGGCGCAGCGCATGAAGTTCGCGCGGCCGACAAGGTCGATCCCGATCAGATGATCCTCGATCTCGGCCCGGATAGCGTCGATCAGATTGCGAACCGGATCGAAAAAGCCAAAACACTGGTCTGGAACGGCCCGCTTGGCGCGTTCGAGCTTAAACCCTTCGACACGGCGACGATCGAGGCGGCGCGATTTGCGGCAAAGCGCGCGAGATCGGGCGAGCTCGTCGCGGTCGCCGGCGGCGGCGACACGGTCGCCGCGCTCGCTGCTGCGGGCGTTGAAGACGATTTCACCTATGTGTCGACCGCCGGGGGCGCCTTTCTTGAATGGCTCGAAGGCAAGGACCTGCCGGGCGTTGCGGCGCTGAAGAAAAAATAGACAGGATACGGACGAAATGACCATGCGAACAACCAAAGCGGGCATGGCGCCGTCTGGAGACAAGTGAATGTCGCTCTTTGGACGGTATGGCTCCGATTACCGCCGCGTCGTCTTCTTCCAGCGATTGATCAAGCCGTCGCGCGAGAAAGCGTTCGAGGCGGCGGTCGGCGGCGCGTTCGACCAGATCGGGGAGCTTGAGCGCGACCTCCTTGTTGCGGAAGGCCTGCGCGACGACGGGCTGATCGTTGACATCGGCTGCGGCGCAGGAAGGCTTGCAGTTCGCCTGCGCGACCGCCCTCAACTTTCCTATGTCGGCATAGACGTGGTTCCAGAGCTTTTAGAATTCGCAAAACAGGCGGCGCAGCGCCCCGATTGGCGATTTGACCTGGTTTCCAAAACCGAAATTCCGTGCGACGCGGGCGCCGCCTCGATGTGTGCGGCGTTCTCGGTGTTCACGCATCTTCCCGAGAATACCTGCCTTGCTTACCTCGCCGAAATGCGACGGGTTCTGAAGCGGGACGGCGTCGCCGTGTTTTCTTTTCTGGACGCCGACTTGCCGGCGCATCAGAAGCTTCTGCGAGACGGCGTCCGCTGCTTCTTGTTGACCAGAACCGCTTTTGCCAGAAATATAGGCTATTCGAAGGGGAGGATTTCAGAATGGGCGGCGCGTTCGGGTTTTGCGGTCAAGCGCATCGAAAGTCCGTCTCGTCTTGGCCAGTCCATAGCGGTATTTAAACGTGAGGATTGACGGGCGGCGGATTTACCCGCAACTGCGCAGAAAATTGAAAAACTTGGCTGAGTAACGACTTCAGGAGAACGGCATGAATCTCGACGAACTGAACAAGATCGCCATTGGCATGGCGGCGGGCGGCAAAGGCATCCTTGCGGCCGACGAATCTTCGGGCACGATCAAGAAGCGCTTCGATGGGATCAACGTCGTCTCGACCGCCGATACGCGCCGCGACTATCGCGAGATGCTGTTCCGCACCAAAGAGGCGATGGAAAATTATATCTCCGGCGTCATTCTTTATGATGAAACGATCCGCCAGAACGCCAAGGACGGAACGCCGCTGGTCAAACTGATCGAACAGGCGGGCTCCATTCCCGGCATCAAGGTCGACGCCGGCGCCAAAGCGATGGCCGCGTTCCCGGGCGAGCAAGTGACCGAGGGCCTCGACGGCCTGCGCGAGCGCCTTGCCGAATATTATAAGCTCGGCGCACGTTTTGCGAAATGGCGCGCGGTGATCGACATCGGTCGCGGGGGCGATCGCTCGATGCCGTCATACCCTTGCCTGCGCTCCAACATGCACGCGCTGTCGCGCTACGCGGCGCTCTGTCAGGAAGGCGGGCTCGTGCCTATCGTGGAGCCCGAGGTG
>JBBTJH010000176.1:0-5651 GCA_038059555.1 Pseudomonadota bacterium
ATTCCGAAGGAATGCGTCTCGAAGGATGGGCCGCGTGGACTATTGCCGAATTCATGCCCGACGATCCAACGCGCCGCTACAGCGCTGATCCGTCCTGGTCGCGGCTCATATGCGCGCTCATGACGATGCCGAAGCCCGCCATAATGGTAAGCATGACGGTGCCGCCGTACGAGACGAGCGGCAAGGGAACGCCGACGACCGGCGCGAGCCCCATCACCATGCCGGTGTTGATGAGGACATAGAGCGCGAAAGTGACGCAGATGCCGAGCGCTGCAAGCCGGGCGAAATGCGATCGCGCTTTAAGCGCGATATCCATCCCGGTCATGATCACGCCAAAATAGAGGAGCAGCAGCCCGACGCAGCCGACGAGGCCGAATTCTTCGCCGAAAATCGTGAAAATGAAGTCGGTCTGCATCTCAGGAAGGAAGTTCAGCTCCCGCTGCGTGCCCAGCATATAGCCCTTGCCGACGAGGCCGCCGGAGCCAAGGCCGATCTTCGATTGCAGCAGATGGTAGCCGGCGCCGAGCGGATCGGAATCGGGATCCAGAAACGTGAAAATGCGCTTCACCTGATAGTCGTGCAGAACGCCGAAACGAAAGGCGGCGATCGCGCCGCCGACCGCAGCGACGACGCCGAAAAATATCAACCGCCAACTTAGCCCCGCCAAAACCATGATCGCGGCGCCGGTCGCGCCGATCATGATCGCCGTGCCAAGATCTGGTTGGAGAAAGACGAGCCCCACGGGCGCTGCAATCATGATCGCCGGCGGGATGAGGAATAAGATGTGCGACACCTGCTCGGCTCTGAGGCCGTGATAATACCGGGCGAGCCCCAGAACGATTCCGATCTTCATCAGTTCCGACGGCTGGAATTGCATCGGGCCGATATCGATCCAGCGCCTAGCGCCCATATTGACGTCGCCAATAAACGGCACCAGCGCCAGCGCCAAGAGCGCGATGAAATAAATCGGATAGGACAGCGCCATCCAGTAACGGATGCCGATCAGTCCCATGACGATCATGACGAAGGCCGAAAACGCAAATCGCAGGGCGTGCGTGCCGGCCCAGGGAGACCACGAGCCGCCGCCGACTGAATAGAGCGTCACGACGCCGGCGCTCGCGATCATCGACAGCATGATGATCATCGGCCAGTGCAGTCTTGCGATCTGGTCTTGGATGCCGCGACGCGGGCCGGGCAAAATGATCGACGCCATCGCCTATCCTTCCCGCGCTGAATTGGCGTTCTGCGCGAGAGCGCCCGGGCTCATCGCCTTCAATCGCGCGGGATCCTTGGTCATCACCGCCGTCATGATTTCCTTGGCTTTGGGACCCGCAACGCGCGCGCCGCCGATACCGTGCTCGACAACCACCGCGCATGCATAACGCGGCGCCTCATACGGGGCAAAGCAGACGAACAACGCATGGTCGCGACGATGCCAGGGCAGGTCTTCCGGTTTCGTCAGGCCCCGCGCGCGCTCTTCATTGGTGATGCGATAGACCTGGCTGGTGCCGGTCTTTCCCGCGAGCTTCCATTCCTTGTTGTCGAAGGCGGACCTGACGGCGGTGCCGCCGGGCTCGTTGACGACGGCGTTCATGCCGGCGCGCGCCAATTGCAGAAATTCATCCGGAATATCGATGCGCGCCGCTTTCTGCGTCGGCAATTCGAGATCGCCGCGGAAACGAACGATCCGCGGGCGGACTTCCCGGCCGCTCGCGATACGCGAGGCCATCACCGCCAGCTGCAACGGCGTTGCGCTGACAGTGCCCTGGCCGATCGCGACAGAAAGAGTTTCACCGGGAAACCACGTCTGGTTCTCAGGCGTCCCCGCATAGAACCGGCGCTTCCAGGCGCGGTCCGGAATGACCCCCGAATGCTGCCCCGGTATGCCGAGCTCGAAAGTCTGGTCGAGCCCCAGTTTGCGCGCCGTATCGGCGATCATGTCGATGTCGATCTTCGTCGCCATGGTGTAATAAAAAACATCGCAGGAATGTTTCAGCGAGTTCTTCATGTCGACGGTGCCGTGGCCTTCCTTTTTCCAGCAATGGAAGAAGCGGTTTCCATACCAGAACTTGCCGTTGCAATGGACGCGGAAGGACGGATCGACGCCGGAGCGCATCGAGGCGATGGCGGTCACCATCTTGAATGTCGACCCCGGCGGATAGATGCCGCCGAGCGGTTTATTGAGGAGCGGCTTATACGGGCTCTCGTTAAGCTCGCGCCACAAATCGGTCGGTATGCCCTTGGTGAAGATATTCGGATCGAAAGCGGGCGTCGACGCGAGCACGAGTATATCGCCCGACTCGATATCGATCACGACGGCCGACGCGCTTTCGCCTTCAAGCACTTTCATCGCCGCCATCTGAAGATCGGCGTCGATCGTCAAGCCGAGCGTATCGCCTTGCGCCGGAGCTTTGATGCTGTCTTCGACCTCCTCAATGACGCGTCCGTGCGCGTTCACTTTGACGTCCATCGAGCCTGCAACGCCGCGAAGCTCTTTTTCATAAGTGCGCTCGAGCCCGTCCCTGCCGACTTTAAAGCCCGGCTGGCGCAACAAAAGCTGCTGATTTTCATTTTCGGGCGCTTCAAGATCCCGGTCAGTGACGGCGCCGACATAGCCGATCATGAACGCGGTCGCGTTCCCCAACGGATAATTCCGCGTCTCGCTGACTTCCGGATGAGCGCCAGGAAGATGCGGCAGCTCAAAGCTTACCTTAGAAAAATCGCTCCAGTCGAGATTATTGACGACCTCCACAGGCGCGTAGCCTTGAGTGCGCTTTATTTCCCGAAGGAGCTTTGCGTGCTTCTCATCGGAGATCTCGACGTATTTACGGATGCGGTCGAGCGCGCCTTCAATGTCGCCTGCTTCGTCAGGCATCAGCAGCAAACGGAAGTTCTGGCGATTTGACGCCAGCGTTTTTCCAAACCTGTCAACGATTTCGCCGCGCAGCGGCGCAATGATGCGGGTGTTGAACTGATTTTCCTGCGCGAGGCGCTGATATTTATCGTAGTCGAGCACCTGCAGTTGGAAGAGCCGCGCGCCGACGCCGGCGAGGAGCAGGCCGAAGCCGCCGCCAAACACCGCCGCCCGCCGGGTGACGACTTCCTTTTTTTCGGGATCGTTTGAATTGACGCGCATCTCTACACCTCAATCACGACGCGGCGGTGGAGACTGCCGAAGACGATCGCGAATATCGGGTAAACGGCGATCGTCGTCAGCATCTGCAGAACGAGGCCGCCGATCGGAAGCAATGCGCCGGAGAACAAACTCATAAACAGCCAGAGTATAACCGAAACGCTCATCGCCGCCACTGCAAAACCCATCCAGACAACGTGAACTTCGCGCCCGAGAAAATAGGACTGCTGTGAGATGGCGATATACTGCACGGTAAGGTAAATGGCCGGCCAAAGACCGAGCGGGCCGCCGCTCAGCAAATCCTGAATGATGCCGATCGCGAAAATGCTGGCCGCCGGCAAGTGCCCCGGCGAATAAAGCGACCAGAAATAGACAACCACCAGAGGGATCAGCGGCGTCGGCAAGCTTCCCTGAAACAGCCGCAACGGCGAGGCGAGCATCACCGCGCCGAATATCCCAAGCAGCGTCGGCGTCGCCGCCCGGGCGACACGCGCCAGATTTTCGGCGCGCGATGACATATCAGTCGCCCTCGTCGGCGGCAGGCGGCGCAACGATGGCCGCAGGCTCTTGCGTCGTCACGACCGGTTCGGGCGGCGGCGTTGCAGCAGCCGCTTGCGGACGCGCTTCGACGGGCTGACTGACGACTGGCGCAGGCTGCGCCGCAGGAGGCGCGGGCTGTGAGGCCGGCGCCACTTTTTCGGCAGGCTCTTCCGCAGGCGTTTCAGCTTCCGTCTCCACGACTTGCGGGAAATCGTAATTGATAATCCGGACAAGACGCGTGCGGGCGTAATCGGCCGAGAGTTCAACCGTCGCTTCCTTCTCGGTCACTTTCGACACGACGCCGACGGCAAGGCCGCGCGGCAGCACGCCGCCAGCGCCTGACGTTATCACCTGTTGTCCCGGTTCGATGCGGTCGCCATTGGCGAGCATGGTGATCGCAATCGTCGGATTGGAGGTCGAGCGTCCGACCAGCAAGCCTTCAACGAACGAACCCTCGACGAAGACCGGTATGCGGCTTTGAATGTCGTTGAGGAGGAGGATGCGCGATGCGTTGGCCGAGACATCGACAAGTCTGCCGATCATGCCGCGCTCGTCGATCGCGGCTAGACCGGCGGCGGCGCCGTCTTTCGATCCCGCATTGACGATCATCGAATGGGCGTAGGCGTCGTTCGCCTCGCCGATGACGAACGCATTGATCGGTTTGGCCGATGGCGGCGCCTTATAGACGTCGAGCTCTTCAAGCGCTGCGATGACGGAGCGAAGCGAACGCGCTTCGTCTTCCCATTGGCGCAGCGCGGCGTTTTCTTCGCGGAGCGCCTTATTCTGATCGAGCACTCTGAAATAATCGCCGACATCCCCGACGCGGTCGCGGACCCAGCCGATTGGACCCGAAACAAACGTCAGAACCGGCGACGCCGCCTCAAGCGCCGTTTCGCGCGCCTTTTTAAAGACGGAGGCTTCAGCCGCGTAGAGGCTCGACAGCAGCAGAATTAAAGACACCAGCGAGAACAGCAGCAGCCCGACTTGAGAATTTGATCGGCCGCCGAAGACTTCGCGCTTGTCCTGCCCCAGAATGTCCATACAAAATCCGGCCCATCAAACTGACGAAGGCGCCGACAGCGTTGCCGCCCGGCGCCCCCGCTTATTCCTTGAATCGGGCCCAAAATACCAAGGTTTTGGACGCCGCGTCCTAAAAAAAGTTGAGGACGCCTAGATGGCGGAGGAAAGCACCCCGCGCATCGCCTTCTCGTTTTCAAGCGCCGCGCCCGTGCCGAGCGCCACGCAGCAGAGCGGGTCGTCGGCGACCGACACCGGCAGGCCGGTTTCGTCGCGCAGGACCTGGTCCAGGTTTCTAAGGAGCGCCCCGCCCCCGGTAAGCATGATGCCGGTATCGACGATATCGGCGGCAAGCTCGGGCGGCGTTGCTTCCAGCGCCACTTTGACCGCCTCGATGATCTGGCTGACGGGTTCGGCGAGCGCCTCGGCGATTTGCGCCTCGCCGATGCGGACTTCCTTCGGAACCCCGTGCATGAGGTCGCGGCCCTTGATCTGGATGGTGATCCCGGACCCTTCGGTCGGGATCATGGCGCTGCCGACTTCCTTCTTGATCCGCTCAGCCGAGGCCTCGCCGATCAGCAGGTTATACATGCGGCGGATATAGCCGATAATGGCGTCGTCCATCTTGTCGCCGCCGACCCGCACCGAGCGCGAATAGACGATGCCGCCCAGCGAAAGGACCGCGACTTCGGTGGTGCCGCCGCCGATGTCGACGACCATGGAGCCGGTCGGCTGGGTCACCGGCAGCCCGGCGCCGATCGCGGCCGCCATCGGCTCTTCGATGAGTTCGACCTTGCGGGCGCCGGCCGATAGCGCCGATTCCTGAATGGCGCGGCGCTCAACCGCCGTCGCGCCCGAGGGCACGCAAACGATGATCCGCGGGCTCGCAAAGGAGCGGCGGTTATGAACTTTGCGGATAAAGTGCTTGATCATCGCCTCGGCGACTTCAAAGTCGGCGATG
>JBBTJH010000177.1:0-10461 GCA_038059555.1 Pseudomonadota bacterium
CGCGACTTCATCGAATTGATGGTGACGTCTTACGCGCATCTCGTCCGGCTTTTTCTGCCGGCGATGCAATCGCGCAAATTCGGGCGCATCATCAATGTAGCTTCCGTCGCAGGGCTCGTGCCGAGCGCTGCTGGCCATACGCTTTATGGAGCGACGAAAGCCTTTCTCATCAGCTTCTCAGAGGCGCTAGCGGCGGAAAACAAGGATACCGGCGTGCACGTGTCCGCGCTTTGCCCCGGCTTCACCTATTCAGAATTTCATGACGTCAACAACATGCGCGGCGTTGTAAGCCAATTGCCGAAATACATGTTCATGAATGCAGCGCCCGTCGCCAGCGGCGCGCTGAATGCGATTGAGGCCCGGCAAGCGATTTACGTGCCGGGCCTCTGGAACAAATTTGTCGTATGGCTGATGAAGGCGTTGCCGCGCTCGTGGGCAGCGGCGCTGGTCGCGCGGCAGTCGCATCGCTTTCGAAGCGCGGACGCGCCGACCGTTTAAGCAGTCTTTGCCGCGCCGAGCTCGCTCTTGATCCAGGCGGCGAGCGAAGATTTCGGCGCAGCTCCGACCTTTGTCGCCGCAAGTTTTCCGCCTTTGAAGATCATCAGGGTCGGAATCCCGCGCACGCCGTAACGGCCCGGCGTCTCCGGATTGTCGTCAATGTTCACTTTTGCGATCGTCAACTGGCCGTCAAACTCCGAAGACAATTCCTCCAGCGCCGGGCCGATCTGTTTACAAGGGCCGCACCACTCGGCCCAGAAATCGACAAGCACCGGCTTGTCCGCGTTCAAAACGTCGGTCTGGAAGGAAGCGTCGGTGACAGGTTTGGTGGCCATAAATTTCCCTTGCGGCCGGAGGGGGCCGCGCTGACTGAAAGCCGAAGATAAGACGACCGTCAGGAAGATCAACCGCCCCTCACGAAAGCGTCAATTCGCGCGCGCGATCAAGCGCCTCGTCGGGGAGCGCCATCAACCGCGCATCATACGTCCACAAGAGCGCTGTCTCGATCTTACGGCCTGGATAGATTTCCTGAAGGAGGCTGCGATAGGCGGCCATCTGCGCCAGATAGGCGAGCGGAACGTCCTGAAGCCGCGTCGGCGGGGGCCGGTTGGTTTTATAGTCGACGACCAGAATTCGATCCTCGAAAATCGCAAGCCGATCTATTTGCCCGGAAAGCAGCACCCCGCCCGCGCCTGCTTTTGCGCGTCCCCCGATCGCGGCCTCGGCAAGTGCGCCAGGCGCAAAAACCTCCGCAAACAGCGGATCGCTGAGGACGCGGAGCGCCTCATCTCGCATCGAGACGAGTTCCTCCTTGGTAAAATTTCCTTCGTAGTTCGCCAGGAGCCGCCCAGCCGCCGCCAGCCGGACGGCCAGCACCATCTCTGGCAAAAGCTCCAGCAGGCGGTGAAGGATTTTCCCGCGCAGAAAAGAATTGCGCCCGCGCGCGGGTGAATATGCCGGCTCATAGTCCGTATGCGCAACAAGCTGGGAGGGCGACAGCCGTCGCGGCCGCATTTCCTGCGCGGCAAGGTGATATAGGCACTCGTGCGGGGATGCGGAAATTTTGAGGGGGCTCTCTTTTTTGTCGCTCTGAGGTTTGGCGGACTGCGGCGCGGCGATCGCCCGAGCCCGCCCCTCAAGCCGAGGACCGGCGTCGGTGACGGCTTCCCCTAATGCGTCAAATGCATCCTCAGCGAGGGCATGCCATGTTTTCTCGGCAGGGGGTTTTGCGCCGGGGTTTTTGTCATTGCCGAGCTCGTAGCCGCAGATGTAGAGGCGGTCGCGCGCCCGGGTCGCCGCAACATAAAGCAGTCGGCGGTATTCGTCGCGCGTGAGGCGTTTGGCGGTATCGCGAGCTTCGGCGATTGCCTCGCAGTTCTTCGAGTCCTCGAGCGCAAGAACTGGAAGCGCGTCGCCCTGCGGCCCTTTGATTGAAAGAAGGAGTCCGATTTTTGACGTCAGCGCAGGGCGATGCGCGTCGATCAGAAACACAATATTGGCTTCGAGACCTTTCGCCTTGTGCGCAGTCATCACACGCACGGTCGGGCCGGATTCGGATGCGTCACGCGATATTTCGGCGCCGGATTTCACTAAGGCGTCGAGAAACAGCCGAAGCGAGCGCGGCTCGCGCAATTCAAACTCATGCGCCTGACGCAGGAGTTCTTCGATCGGCTCTCTCGACGGAAGGCCGAGCCGCGCAGCAAGACGGCGCCAGCCGGAAATCTCCCCGCCTTCAAGGATATAGGTGAAAAACGCAGCGGCGCCCTCGTGGAGCGCTATCGCGCGCGCCGCCGAAATCTCATCATATGCAGCCGCCCACTCCGCGCGCTCGCCGCGACGCTCCCGAAGAGCGTCCCAGAGCCGCATTTCCACGCGGTTCGCGGCGAGATCGTAAAGGCCATCCTCACTGATGTTAAAAAAGGGGCTTTTCAGAATTTCTGCGAGGGAAAGATCGTCGCCTTCAAAAAGCGCGGCGCGGGCATAAGAGACAAGATCAAGAACGCCCTGATCATCCATCAATTTTATCTTGTCGGCGCCGGCGACCGGAACACCGGCTGCGCCTAGCGCGCGGATCATTTCTGAAAATAACGGGCCGCGGCTCTGAACCAATATCATGATGTCGCCGGGTTCGATCGCGCGGCCGCGTGAATGAAGCGCCTCGCCTGTCGTCAGCCAGCCGGAGATAAGCGCCGCGATTTCATCCGCCAGCATACGCGGCGGACTACGCTCCGTCACCGCGTCGAGCGGTGCGTCCCAAGGATTTGGCTTTTCACGGTCGGATTTTTTGGCCAGCGGCCAAAGCTCGACAAGGCCTGCGGCCCCCTCGCGCGTGCAATAATGCAAGAGCGGTTTTATGTCGCTGACATTCTCGATAACTTCATCGCGCGTAAATATCGCGTCGACAAATTGCAGCACCGGCGATGTCGTCCGGAACGACGCCCGCAGCGGCACATTTTCAAAGGCTTGCGCCGCGCTGATACGCTTGCCGAGATCTTCCTGTTTTTGCTGAAAGAGCGCCGCGTCAGCGCCTTGAAATGAATAGATCGACTGCTTCTGGTCGCCGACGGCGAAAAATGTGCGGGCGCGTTCCCTAACGCCTGCGCCTGAAAAGAACTCGTCAAGCGGCGCCTCGATAACGCTCCAGGCGTCGGGGCCGGTGTCTTGCGCTTCATCGAGCAGAATATGGGCAAGGCCCATGTCTAGCTTATAGAGAACCCACGCCGCGCCGCCGTCAGAACGAAGAAGCGCGCGCGTCTTCGAAATCAAATCGTCGAAATCAAGAGACGCGAGCGACGATTTCAAGCTGTCATAAGCGGCAAAACACCGCTCGATTATCGCAAAAAAGGCCCGCGTGTCGGCGAGGGCTTCTGCGGCCCTGATCCGATCTGAAAATCCCAAGAAAATCTGCTGGGCGTCCTTAAGGAAGGGTTCGATCGAAGCGTCGATCTTGTCCGTCGCCTTGGTTCCGAATTTCCCGCGCGGTTCGCCCTTGCTGTCGAGAAAAAGCTTAGACAGGGCGGCAAAACGATCCTCATCCCTTTGGGAAGTCAGATAGATCCGCAACGGCGCGGCGCAATATTTTTGCGGATTGCCGCCGCTCGCGTCGAGCGCGCCATGCGCGTCTTCAAGACCGTCGCGCGGCAGCATTTCGAAAAGCTGACCCAAAAGCAAAGCGACTGTTTCATGCTCTTGGACCCCAAGCGCCGGCGCGACTTCATCGCCCAGCGCTTGCCATCCTATCGCCTCGGCGCGGGCGAATTTGCGCCGGTCGCTAATCGCAGCCCCTAAAAGGTCGCGTAGCGCCTTTCCCGTCGCCCTAGACAGAAGACGCTCGAAAGCGGCCGTGATTGCGCTATCGTCGCAAGCAGCGGTTTGATCGATGGCGGCGCGTTTTAAGTCCCCCGATCGCCCCTCCTCGATGACAGCGAATCCGGGCGCGACGCCAGCTTCTAGCGGAAAGCGTTTCAGAACGCTTTCGCAAAAGGAATGGATGGTCTGAATTTTAAGCCCGCCGGGAGTTTCAAGCGCACGGGCAAAAAGACGTCGCGCTCTCGCCAGCTCTTGCGCACTGCGCGTTCGTCTGTCGCCATCGAGATCGGCAAGTTCTTTTTGTAACTTTGCGTCGTTCGAAAGCGCCCAGTCGCCCAGCAATTTGAATAGGCGATCGGCCATCTCGGCGGCGGCCGCCTTGGTGAAGGTAATGCAAAGAATGGTTGACGGATCAACTTCATTCAAAAGCAGACGAGCGACGCGATTGGTGAGCACGCGGGTTTTACCCGAACCCGCATTCGCCGACACGAAAGCCGACAATGAAGGATCAGCCGCAAGGCGCTGGCGTTTTGTTGTTTCCTCGCCATGGACGGACGCGGTCATTCGCCGCCCCCCTCGCCGCCGTCGCCCGCAGCGCCCCATTCTTTGCGCCGCGCGAGCTGATCATAATCGCCGTAATCGTCGATGAATTCGGGGCGGGGTTGCGAGTGATAGACAGTCTGCGGATTGTCGTAGGCCGAGACCAGCGCTCGAAGGCGGTCTTCGGCGTCCCTTACTGAGTCGGCCGCATCTGCTCCTTCCCGGCCCCAGCCGTTTTTTCTCTCATCCTCGTCGCGGCCCAATGATTTCAGATATTCATACCGCGCAATCTCGCGCGCGCCGATCGCCTCAAAAGCGCCGGCGCGGATCATGGCGCCGGTCAAAGCTAATTGCGGCGAAAACGTAACGTCCTTCTTTTCGGTTCTGAGTTTCCCGCTTTTATAATCAAAAAGCGCGACGCGGCCATCGGTGAGCAGATCGATGCGATCGGCGATTGCGGTCAAGGTAAAGGGCGGCGAGACGCCGTTAACCGTCCATGAGCCGCTCCCTTCAGCGATCGCAAGCGCGCCTTCCTTACGCCTTTCGGCGTCAAATCCTTCGAACCACTCAAACGAATCCGCGACGGCGGCCGACCAGAAACGTCTCTCGGCGTTGCTGAGGCCGTATTCCGGCGCCAGCTCGTCATAAAGCGATTGTAACGCCGGCGCCGCCAGCGCTTTTTCCGCGAGGGCTGCGAGCTCGAACACCTTGTGCAAAAGCGTGCCCATTTCGCGCGGCCCAAAAACGATCCCCGGGTCCTCGAGTTTTTTAAGGCGCAGAAGATACATCGCATAAATGCTATAGGGATCGCGCAGCCACTTCTCGACGCGGGTCACGGAAACTTCGCTCGGCCGGCGGCCTGGCCCCGCTTTGGGCGTTGGCCGGTCAACCGCCTTCACCACTCCGGGATCTTCAAGCTTTGCGATAATCGCGCGCCACTGATCAGAGCGATCGACGCTGGAAAGCGCGCCTGCGCCTGTCAGGATGTTCTTTAATCTGACTATCCAACGCGACGCAGTCGCCGGGCTACCGCCAGAGCGCTTTGCCCGCGTCATGATGATCTCTTTTTGCGCCGCGAGCCCGGCGAAATCATGCGCCGAAAGACCAATCCGGCGCTCGGGAGATGGAAGGCCAAGATCCTTCCGCATCTTGCGCGACAAGAAAGGATCGCCCGCAGCGCCTTGCGGCCATACGCCTTCGTTGAGGCCGCCGAGAATGATGCGGTCGGCGCTTTGAAGGCGCGCTTCCAGCGGCCCGAGAATAGAAAGCCGAGGATGCGCGGTGCTGCGCTGTCGCACAGCGGCGCCGGCGATCAGCGCTGAAAAAACGTCCGCATAACGACGCCCGCCGATCGCCGTGATGTCATTGGCGGCAGCCTGCAAGTCGGCGAGCAGCATCGCTCCCGCCTCGCCATCGTCGCCGGACCACAAGCGTTCAACGCCGGAGAGACGTTCGGCGGCATTGATGTGCCCGGCGAAAATATCGCCAAACGGCGCCGAGGCGTCGCGTGGAAATTGCGAAGCGGCGTCGTTCAGCGCGGCAATTGCCGACAGCGCGTTCGTATCGACCGGCTCGCGCATGCGCAGCATCGCTTCAACGCTTGCAAGACCATTGGCAGGGCGCGTTCCGCGTAAAGCGCGGTCGATCGCATCGACGGCTCTGGCGCGCTCGGCGCTTTCAAGGCCAAGCCGCGTCAATGGGTGCCGCAACAGCGCCAAAATGACGACAGGATCGCCCGGGTCTTCCAGAAACAGCGCCGTGAGACGCAAGAACAGCCCGCAGGAGGAATTGGCGAAAGGAACACCGGCGCTGTCATCAACAAGAATGTTCCAGCGCCGCATCTTTAACGCGACGCGCCGGGACAATTGACGGTCCGGGGTGACGAGAATAGCGGTCTTCTCAGGTTCTTCGACCGTCATCCGGAACAGCGCGGCGATGATGCTCGCTTCCGCTTCCTCATTGTCAGCTTCGATCAACGACATGCCGCGCGTCGATGCGGCGAGGTCTTTGTCTTCTTTCGTCATTGCGCCGACCAGCGAGAGCCATTCATCCGTCGCTTCGGCGGGGCGCAGGGCGAGCGTTAACAATCGCGCCCGTGAATTTTCCTCGCCAGATCCGGCCCAGGCGCGAACGGCGGTATGCGGAACATTCAATCTTTCAAGCAGCGCCTTCAGGCCAGATTGCGGATGCGCATCGTCAACCGCCTCCCAGGCGCGCTCGTCCATGGCGCGGTCAAGTCCCGGTAGAATGGCAAGCCATCGCGGCGCCCGCGCGATAGCATCAACGAGACGCGAGACTGCCGGCGCGCTACCCGTCGTGCCGGCTATAATCAACGGGTGTGCTGGCGGCGCCGTCGCAAACCGCGTCGCTGCGGAGCTTATTAGCGCCGCACGCCGCGCCGCCGGGTCGGCGCGACCGATCGCTTGAAGGTGCTCCGGCCAGTATCTGGTGACGATATCGAGAAATTCGAGCGACTTCGCCCAGTGGTTGGCGATGTTAGAGACGTCGAGCGTCGCCATCGCAGAGGGGTCAATTTCCTCCGTATAAAAATGATCGAGAAGTCTGCCCAGCTCGCGCGCCGCCGCGATCGCCGCCGGCCAGTTTTCATGACCTGCAAAAGCGCGGTCGCGAGCTGCAACAAGCCGCGCTAGCGTCACCATGCGCTCGGTCGGCGAAACGGCGGGCGGCAGGTCGAGCTCGTCCGCCGCCTCGCCTGCAAAGGCGGCGAGCTCGTCCTCGTCGATATCGCCGATCGCGCGAAAGCGGGGCAACAATGCCGCGCCGACGCCGCGCCGTTCATAGGCGTCGAGAATTGCGTCCCCGGCAGCTCGGACCGCGCGCCGCGTCGGGAAAAATATTTCAGCGCGCGGCAGATCGAACCCAAGCGCCTCTATGAGGCCTTCCGCGAGGTCTTCGAGAAACGGGCGGCCCTGATCGACAGAAAAAAGGCGCGGCCCGGCGGCGTCAAAGAAGGAGGCGGGCCTTGCGCTTATCGTCATCGCCCATCTTGTCGAAAAAAGTTTCGGCGAGCGCAAGCCCTTGCGGGTCGCCGACATGCATCCACGGTCCTGAATGAACGATTGCGCGCATTCTGTCCGCCGCCCTCGCCTTCTCCCAGAGGAGGCGTGTGGAAAACGGGCCCTCGGGCGCCCCGTCGAGCAAAGCGGGCCGGATTATCTGCAAGCCGGTAAAAACAAATCTTGCGTGCGCGCCTGCGCGCCAAAGCGGCCGTTCGCCGTCAAGGTCGAAATCGCCTTTGCCGTCATAGCCGCTGGCGGCCTCCACGGGGGCGAGAAGCAGCAACGCGTCCATGTCGCCATCGCGCCAGGCTTGGCTTAGCGCCGCGCAAGGCTCTGCGTCCTTATCGACCAGTATTGCGTCGGTATTGGTGCAAAATACCGGCCGCTCGCCGAGCAGCGCGCGCGCTTTCTTTAGTCCGCCGCCGGTTTCAAGCAGCAAGGCGCGCTCGTCCGAAATCATGATCTGAAGGCCCCGACGCGCGCGTAAGTGCTCTTCCATCTGATCGGCGAGGTAATGAACGTTGACGACTGCCCGTTTGACGCCGGCGTGCGCGAAACGGTCCAGCGTCCAGTCAATCAACGGCTTGCCGGCGACCTTGATCAAGGGCTTGGGCCGCGTGTCGGTCAGCGGGCGCATCCTCGTGCCAAGCCCGGCGGCGAGCACCATCGCGGTATCTGGAATCGGCGTCAGAAGCGGTCTCCGAAATGCGCGCGAAAGAACGCCGCAACCGGCGCCAGATCTGGATGCGCGAGGTCACGGCGGAAATGGCCCTCAACGCGCGGAAAAAATTCGGCGTATCGCGGTTTTTTATCGCGGTTGATGAGGCGCGCAAAAATTCCGAGAATTTTCGCATTCCGCTGCGCGCCGAGAATGGCGTAGTCGCGGCGAAAGCCTTCCTCGTCGAAGCCGCTAAGATCGGCGCCGCCCTTGGCATAACGGCGGATCATCGCCTCGGCGAGATCTGGCGCGACATCGCGTCGGGCGTCTTCAAGAAGCGAGACGAGATCGTAAGCGGGATTGCCGACCAGGCCGTCCTGGAAATCGATGATCCCGGCGCGCTTATAACTGTCGCGCGCCGGCAGCCAAAGCAGGTTTTCCGCATGATAATCGCGAAGAACCATGATCGAGGGCGATGGGAGCTTGGCGAGAACCAGCGCCCAGGCCGCGCTATATTCCGCTTTCAGATCATCGCTCGCAGCCTCGCCCTTCAAATGCGGCCAGTACCAGTCCGGAACGAGCATGGTTTCCGCCAGCATCGCGGTCTCGTCATAGGCGAGCATTTTATAGCCGGGCGCATTCGGCGGCTCGGGCGCGGCTTTGCGAAGCTGAAGAAGCGCGTCGATCGCGGCGGCGTAAAGATCGAATTCCGGCGCGCCGCCTGGAATGGCGCGCGCAAACAAATCGTCGCCCAGATCTTCAATGATTGCAAAGCCGGTTGAAGGATCGGCGGCAATTATTCCGGGTGCGGATAATCCGGAGGCGCGCGCCGCGCCGGCGATTGCAACGAACGCGTTGAGGTTGGGGCCGGCAAGGCGCGCCATTGCATTATAGCCGAGGCGCCGGCGTTCTTCGGGGCTCGCGTCCGGCGGGCAGGCGGCGCTTTCGGCCGCGGGCGGCGCGTTCATCAAGATCGCGGGCTGGCCGTTAAGATCAAGGCGTTCATAGCTTCGCGTCGAAGCGTCGCCCGTCATCGGCGTTGCGTGCGCCGCGGCCCAACCCGCGCGCGCGAGAAATTCGCGCCGGTCGCCAGCGCGCTTTTCAGCAAAATCGTCTTTAGGTTTTGTCGCAGACATTGTGAAAAACTAGCGTCTCGTTCCTTAAGCGGGGTTAAGCCCGGCGAGCCTTTTGGCCCATTCCTCGCCGCCCCGCACTAGAGCGCGCCGCCCGCCGCCGTCCATCGACAGAAGGACGACAAAGGTTCGGTCGGGCAACATCGCCTCGATCCGCTCTGGCCATTCGATGAGCGAGACCCCCTCGAGGGCCTCTTCAAATCCAAGCTCCCACACGTCCACGGCCTTTTCGAGGCGATAAAGGTCGAAATGAAAAAGCGGGAAGTTTTCGGTCTCATACGTCTCGACGAGCGTGAACGTAGGGCTCGGCGCCTCCGCCCGTCCGGTCAGGCGGGCGATCGCGCCGCGCGCCAGCGACGTCTTTCCGGCGCCAAGAGGACCCGACAACGCGACGACGTCGCCGCCGCAAAGCAGGGCGGCGATTTGCGCGCCAAGCCGCGCCGTCGCGGGTTCGTCGGCAAGATGAAGGGAAAACTCAACCATAAGCGGAAAATAGGGGCCTGGGGGTTTTGCGCAAGAAGCGCGGCTTTATCGCATTGACCGGCGCCGCGCGCTTTGGCAACGAGACCTCTATGAACGGACGAGCGATCATCATCGGCGCGGGACAGGCGGGCGCGCAAGCGGCGCAGAGCCTTCGGCAGGCGGGATTTGACGGCGAAATCGTCATGTTCGGCGAAGAGGCGGAGCCGCCCTATCAGCGGCCTCCTTTGTCGAAGGCCTATCTTCAGGGCGATTTGGAGAAAGAACGGCTCTTTTTGCGCCCGCTCGCTTTTTACGATCAGCAGAAAATCGACCTGCGCCGCGGCGTCGCGGTCGTGTCGATCGATCGCGGCGCCAAGACGGTCGCGACGGGCGCCGGCGAAACGCTCAGCTATGAAAAGCTCCTGATCGCGACCGGAGCCCCTCCTCGCCGGCTCTCCTGCCAGGGCGCGGACCTCAAGGGCGTCTTTTATCTGCGCACCATTGCGGGGAGCGACGCGCTGCGCCCGGTTTTGTCCGCAGGCGGACGGATCGTCATTGTCGGCGCGGGCTATATCGGACTTGAAGTCGCCGCGTCGGCGCGCAAGGCCGGTCTTTCCGTCACGGTTCTTGAAATGGCGGACCGGGTGCTCGCGCGCGTCGCCGGAAAAGAAATTTCTGCCTTTTACGAAAAATTGCATCGCGATCACGGCGTCGATTTACGGCTCGGCGCGGCGCTCGATCATTTTGAGGGCCAGAAAATGGTCGAGGCGGCCGTGCTGAAGTCGGGCGAGAAAATCGCCTGCAACGCCGTTCTCGTCGGGGTTGGCGCGGCGCCCGCGAC
>JBBTJH010000178.1:0-4466 GCA_038059555.1 Pseudomonadota bacterium
GCTTTCGCGCACGGCTTCGCGAAGCGAAGGCGTCCTAGCGCGAAAGGGAGGGTTCAAAGCATAGGCGCCTCGCCTCCCACACCATCGCCAAAAACGGAGCGCGTCAAACGCTTCCGCTTCTCTTGCCTCGGCCAGCTGCAAAATTCGCCGGACCGCTGCGACCATCCAGATTGTCAAAGAGCCAAGGAAAACGCCAAAGCGCCTCCCTTCCATTCATGAATAGTGAGGTAGGAACTCAACCCTCAGGTTCAAGCAGCGATTTTGGGGTATTTCACTTTGCACTTTCCCCAGAAAGGCGAATTCATCCGCCTGCCAATCATTCGCCGACCGGGCGGTCGGTTAATAAAATCAATTTTCCCGCAAGACGCGAATTTTTCGCGGCTAGATTGCATTCGCCGACCGAGCGGTCAGGGAATTCTGCGGCGCTCCTCTTGCTAATGACCGCCGGGTCAGTTATATACACTTTATGTCTGCCGCCCTCAAGCCGAAATTCCGCCGCCGCGCCGAAGCTCGGCCTGATGAGATTTTGGATGCGGCGCTCACCGTGTTCACGGAAAAGGGCTTTGACGCGGCGCGCGTTGACGACATCGCGGCGCGGGCCGAGATTTCGAAAGGTGCGGTCTATCTTTATTTCGACAGCAAGGAAGCATTGCTGCGCGGGTTGATCGAGCGCGAAGTTGCGCCGGTCGCGCAGCGCCTGCGCGGGCTTGCCGATGCCGGCGGCGGCGACCCCAAGGCGACCTTGCGGATGGTCATCAACGCCGCGACGCAGCTGATCAACGATCCGCGCATATTTGCAACGCCAAAACTCGTGCTCTCCGTCGCGCCGCGCTTTGCCAAGATCGCGGAGTTTTATCGAAAGCGCGTTCTTGACGAAGCAGTCGGCGCGATCGCGGCGCTCCATCGCCGGGGCGTCATGTCCGGCGCCTTTCGCGACGCCGACAGCGACACCGTCGCGCGCATGGTGATGGGCCCGATCTTTATGTACGCGATGCGAAAGCATGTGCTTGGGGCAAAGGACAAAGCAACGCCGCAGGCCAGAGCCGACGCGCATATCGATATTTTGTTTGAGGGGTTGGTGAGGAAATGACGCATAGAGATCGACAATCCTTCGAGGCGCGAGCCTTCGGCTCGCTTTTCAATCGGATACCGGTAAAAATTCCTGATAAAATCAATTTGTCATTCCGGGGCGCGAGCAACGCTCGCGAACCCGGAATCCATCTGTTACTCGCAAGATCGCGTGGACTCCGGGTTCCGCGCGACGCGCGGCCCCGGAGTGACGGGGTGTTTGGTTGCGGTTCAGCGGCGCAAGGTTCCGGCCAGGCGCTGCAACGAGCGCCAAAATCCTCCATCTCGAAGGATGCGCCCCGTATCATCGCCGCTCTCGCCGCGCTCCTTCTCGCCGCCTGCGCGCAGAAAGACGACGGGACGCTCGCCGGGTATGTTGATGCGGATCTGATTTATTTGGCGCCGCAGAATGCGGGCGTCATTAAAACGCTGAACGTCCGCGAAGGCGACAAGGTGAAGGCCGGCGACGTTGTCTTTACGCTCGACCCTGCCCTTGCCGCTTACGCTGCAGAACAAGCGAGCGCGACGGCTGCGGGCGTCTCGGCGCGCACCGCTGATGAAGGCATGCTGGCGGAAGAGATTGCGGGGGCTGAGGCCGCGCTCACCCTCGCCGAACAGTCCTACCGCCGGTCGAAATCGCTGGTGAAGGACGGCGCCGTTTCAAAAGAAAAATACGACGCCGACGTTGCAGCCGTCGCCTCCGCCAAAGCGCGCCTTGGCGCGGCACGCGCCGAGCTTAACGCGACGTTCAGCGACCGCGATGCGATGAATGCGGCGGCAAGCCTTGCAAAGCAGCGCCTCACCGATCTTGAAACTGCGGCTCCGCGCGACGGAACGATTGAACGCATCTATCGCCGCGAAGGCGAAGTCGCCGCTTTCGGCGATCCGGTCGCCGCTTTGCTCGCGCCCGAAAATTACAAGCTAAAGTTTTTCGCGCCGGAGTTGATGCTCTCGTCGCTCGCGGTCGGCGGAAAGATCGAATTTTCCTGCGACGGGTGCGCATCCGCGCGCAGCGCCACGATTTCCTTTATCGCCACCGAACCGCAATTCACTCCGCCGATCATCTTTTCGATCAAGGAGCGCGAAAAGCTCGTCTTTCTCGTCGAAGCGCGCCCGGATGATCCCGACGGTTTGCGCCCCGGCCTTCCCGTGACGATCCTAAAGAAATGATCAGCGATCTCGTCATCGACGTCAAAGGCCTTACCAAGAAATTCGGAACGAGAACCGTTGTCGATCATTTCGATCTCGCGGTGCCGCGCGGCGCGATTTATGGATTTCTGGGGCCGAACGGCTCCGGCAAGACGACGACGATCCGCATGGTGTGCGGCCTGTTGAAGGCGGACGGCGGCACCGGTTCCGTCCTCGGCCTTGATGTCCTTACAGACAGCGACAAGATCAAGGAGCGCGTCGGCTACATGACGCAGCGTTTTTCGCTGTATGACGATCTGTCGATCCGCGAGAATCTTGAATTCATCGCGCGGCTTTACAGCCTTGACCATCTGCGCGACCGGGTCGCCGCGTCGCTGAAATCTCTGGGGCTCTCGGACCGCGCCGCGCAGCTTGCGGGGACGCTCTCCGGCGGCTGGAAGCAGCGGCTCGCGCTTGCCGCCTGCATGATCCATGAGCCAGAGCTTTTGCTGCTCGACGAGCCGACGGCGGGCGTCGACCCCAAAGCGCGCCGCGATTTTTGGGACGCGATCCGCGAATATTCGGGCCAAGGCGTGACGACGCTCGTTTCGACCCATTACATGGATGAGGCGGTCCAGTGCGACCGCATCGCCTTTATCGCCTACGGCAAGAAGCTGATCGATGCGCGTACGGCCGATATCCCGGCGGAGGTCGGCCTTTCCGCCTGGCGCATCGAGACGAGCGAGCTTGATGAAGCGACGCGGCGGCTTAAAAAAGCCGGCGGGTTTGACGTGCTCGCGCGCTTTGGCGCGGCGATCCATCTCGCCGGAAAAGACAGCGCTGCGTTAGATGCGGCGGTCAACTCCGTCGCGGGGCTCGGCGATCTGCACGCCGAACGGATTGAGGCAGGTCTTGAAGAAGCCTTCATATACCTCATGACCGGCGCGCAGGATAATTTCGCCAACGGGGTCGCGGCATGATTTCATGGGCGCGCATCAAGGCGGTGTTCTTGAAAGAGCTGGTGCAGATGCGGCGCGACCGGCCGACATTCGCGATCATGATCATGGTGCCGATCATGCAGCTTACCCTCTTTGGTTTTGCCATCGACACCGACCCGCACAATTTGCCGACGGCGGTTGAACTGCGCGACGACGGGCCGCTGACGCGCAGCTTTCTCGCCTCGCTGCGGCAATCCGATTATTTCAGCATTATCGCGCGGGTCTCGACCGATGAGGAAGGAGAAAGGCTGATGCGCTCTGGCGATATCGCCTATCTCATCGTCATCCCTGAAAATTTCGAGCGCGAATTCGTGCGCGGCGAGCGCCCGCAAATCCTCATCGCCGCCGACGCGACCGATCCCGTCGCGGCCGCCGGGCCGATCGCCGCGGCGAATGAAATCGCACGACGCGCCTTCGCTCCGGAACTCGACAAGTTGCCGAAGAAATTGCGCGGCGGCGCCGCGCCGTTCGATCTCGTTATTCATCGCCAGTACAATCCGGCGGGCGAGACGTCGATGAATATCGTGCCGGGTCTTCTCGGCGTCATCTTGACGATGACGATGATCATGATCACCGCGATCGCCCTGACGCGCGAGGTGGAACGCGGCACGATCGAAGCCCTGCTCTCAACGCCCGTCCGCGCCAGCGAAATCATGATCGGCAAGACGACGCCCTATATCCTTGTCGGCGTCATTCAGTCGTCGATCATCCTCATTGCAGCGCGGCTCGTGTTCAACATTCCCTTCGTCGGCGAGGCGTGGCCGTTCCTCCTCGCTATGGTTCTCTTCATTTTCACCAATTTGATGCTCGGCTATCTGATCTCGACGGTCGCCAAGACGCAGATGCAAGCGATGCAGATGACGTTCTTCGTCTTCCTGCCGTCGATATTGCTTTCAGGCTTCATGTTCCCCTTCGCGGCGATGCCGGCCTGGGCGCGCGTCATTGGCGAGGCTCTCCCCATCACGCACTTCCTGCGGATCGTTGGTGATCACCGTCGGCGGAATATCCAAGCCGATTTCCTGCGCCACGCGCAGCTGCGCGGGCTTGGAATTCGCGCGCGCGTGACTTTGCGGATGATTGATCCACGGGACTTTCAGCAAAGTGAGCAGGGCGTCGAAGACGCGTTGCGCCTCGTGTTCGACGAATTTCAAGTCCTCTTCGTTGAGCCCGTCGGGAAATCCCGCAGGACGGAAGCCGCGACACCAGACGCTGCCTATGGAATCCAGGCCGACATTGCGGCCGTCGCTCGAAATGCCGGCGCTGAACCGATCA
>JBBTJH010000179.1:0-4064 GCA_038059555.1 Pseudomonadota bacterium
GGGCGATTGGCGCCCCTATCGGCGCTTGAGGCCGCGCGGCTTTCCGCCGGGGGCGACAAGATCGGCGTCACCGCAGATCCGACGGCGGTAACGCCGGTCGGCCAGTCGCCTTCGGCTATCCGCATCGCCGGCCGCAATTTCCCGGTGACGACATCCGCCTCGACCGGAATTTATTTTCCCCGGCGCCTCGACACGCCGAAAACGCCTGCGTGGAAACTGATCGGCGATCGCACCTCGCTCGGCCAGCTGAAGGGCAAGGTTGTCATTATCGGTCTTGACGATTCCGTCGGCCCTTCCGTCAAGACTGCGCGCGGCGAGATGTCGGTCGCAGAAGCGCAGGCGTTGATCGCCCGCCAGATCGCTGCAGGAGCCGCAACGACGCGCCCAGCCTTTATCGGCTATATCGAAGCGCTGAGCGTCCTCTTACTCGGCGCAGCCGCCATCATGTGGTCGCAGCGTCTCGATTTCTGGAAGGCGGTGGGCGTTGCAGCGCTCGCGTCGGCGCTGCTGTTCGCGATTTCGCTCGGCTCGTTCGCCGCGTCGCAGATTTTGTTCGATCCTCTGGCGCCGTCGTTGGCGCTGTTTTTAGGCGCCTTCACTGTCGCCGGCGGCCGCTCGCTCGGCGGCGCGCTCAAAGACGACAATGTTCGCGGCGCTTTTAAAGGCGCTTTGCCGGAAACGACGATGAAGCGCGTGCGCGAGGAAGGCGCCTCCGATGTTCTGGAAGGCGCGCTCCGCCCCCTGACAATTCTTGCTTGCGAGCTGAGCTTTGCCGAAGACGATATCGAACGCCTCGCCAGCATGCCGAACGAGGTCACGAACCTGATCGCGCTTGGCTGCGTGCACCTTAAAAAATCGATCATTGAAGCCGGCGGCGCGGCCGATCAGGCCGAAGGCGGGCGCGTCCTCGCTTATTTCAACGCGCCGCTCGAAAACGCCGACCACATCCGCGACGGCTGCTCGGCCGCGCTTCGTCTCGTCGAAAGCATGGACAAGATCAACGCGGAAATGGAAAGCTCGCCGCGCTTGAAAGGCGTGCAGCTTCATCTAGCAATCGGCATCGCGACCGGCGAATGTTATGTCGGACCGATGGGTCACGGACGAAACAACCGCTATTCCGCCGTTGGACGGCCCGTTCAGCTCGCCTCGTTCCTCAGCCGTCAGGCGATGGTCTACGGCCCCGCGATCATCTGCGACGAAACCGTCAGCAAGAAGACAAATCATCACTTCGCCTTCCTTGAACTCGACCGGTTCAAGGAACCGCGGTCCGACAAGCCCTTCAGCATCTTCGCGCTCGTCGGCAATCCGTTCATCAAATCGAGCAAGGGGTTTCGCGCGCTCGAAGACGCGCACCGCCAGATGCTGGCCGCCTATCGCGAGGGCGACTGGCTGACAGCGCGCGCGAACCTCGTCAAAGCCAAGCAATCGCCCGGCGCGAAGATCGCGCTCTTTGATCTTTATGAGGCTCGAATTCAAAAACGGCTGGACGAAAACGGCGAAGCGCACTGGGACGGCGCGCAGCCGGTCAGCTTTTAATCGAAGACCGGCTTAAAAAGATCCGGTCGACCCGGCAGGCGCCGCAGGTCCCGCGAAATTATCCGCCCGCCGTTTCATTGCATTTTCCGCGAGCTGATCGGCAACGTCGCCGAGATCTTTCAGCGCGCCGTCGAAGTCGCGCTTCACCTGCTCGATCAAATCTTTTTCAGCGTCGATTTTTTTCAGCGAGGCGACATAGATCGTACGCGTTTCGCGCAGATCGGCGATCGCGTCCTCGAGGATGGCGACATCCGAAAGGCGCGGGCTGCCCGCGTCGCACGCTTCTTCTGCGGCTGTCTTTAGCGCCTTGGCCGCTGCAAGGTGGCGGCTCGCGTCGTTCATCAGATCGGCCGCCCCGTCCGGCGCGTTTTTCAGCACCCCGACATAGGCCTCGACCGCATCATCGCGCGAGACGCGCTCGGTCTGCGGCTCGCCGCCGGCAAGGCGCTCTGCAATCGACGAGGAGGAGGGTTTGGGCCACGGCGACCAGGCGGCGCCTGCGGCCGCCTCCATCAGCGCGGCGCGCTCCGCGATGCTGGTCGCATCTTCATCGGTTGAGGTCTTGATGACGGTCGAGCAGCCGGCCAACGCCAACGCCAATGCGGCCAGCCCTAAGCGACGGCCCCTGAAAACGCCCACTATACGCCACTCCCGTCAACCCGCCGCGCCATCGAATGGCGGCGGCGCAACCAAGACCCTAAAGCAGCATATCGCGCATCGCACAATACTTCGTTGATGGAACTTCTTGATTGCCGCCCCCTGCCCCCTTTAGGAGATAGCCCGGCAGCAACGGCGGAACCCGAAGAACCATGTCCGATCGCCTCGATCTTTATCCCGCCATCGAACCCTTCGCGACAGGGCGCCTCAAGGTCTCCGACATTCACGAAATCTATTACGAGGTCTCCGGCAATCCGCAGGGCAAGCCGGCCATCGTCTGCCATGGCGGGCCAGGCGGCGGGACAACTCCGTCGATGCGGCGGTATTTCAATCCCGATAAGTATCGGATTGTCCTTTTTGACCAGAGGGGCTGCGGGAAATCGACGCCGTACGCGGAACTAGAGGGCAATTCTACCTGGGACCTTGTCGCCGACATGGAGAAATTGCGGCGGCATTTGGACATCGGGAAATGGCAGGTCTTCGGCGGCTCCTGGGGCTCGACGCTCGCCCTCGCCTATGCCGAGACCCATCCGGAAAAGGTGACGGAGCTGGTCTTGCGCGGGATATTCACCCTGCGCCTTGCCGAACTCCTCTGGTTTTATCAGGAAGGGGCGAGCTGGATGTTCGCCGACGCCTGGGAGAAATATTTAGAGCCCATTCCTCAGGCCGAACGCGGCGATCTCATTGCGGCATATTATCGCCGCCTCACCGGCAAGGATGAGGCCGAAAAACTCAAAGCCGCGAAGGCTTGGAGCGCCTGGGAGGGCGGCACCGTGTCGCTGGTTCCCTCGCAAGAGCGCATCGACAGTTTTTCCTCCGACGCCTTCGCGATCGCCTTTGCCCGCATCGAATGTCATTACTTTGTTAACCGCGGATTTTTTGACCGCGACGACTATCTTCTCGCCCATGCGCACAAGATCCGGAGCATTCCGGGCGTCATCGTTCAGGGGCGCTACGACGTCGTGACCCCGATGAAAACCGCCTTCGACCTGCACAAGGCCTGGCCCGAGGCCGAGCTTGCCTTGGTGGGCGACGCCGGTCACGCCGCCAGCGAACCCGGCATTATCGACGCTCTCGTTCGGGCGACGGACAAATATTCCGGTCGATAACCCGCTACGGCCCGGTTTGATGCGCATTTTCCCGGCGGGATTCCGAGCGTTTTAACGATTTGCTAATTAAGCATTTCCGCCGGTTGCAAGCCGAGGTTGAAAAGAATTTTAACGATTGGGGAGCGAAGATGCGCTTGCGCCAAGGGCATCATTTGCGTTTGCGCGTTCCTCGGTCCGAGATGAGGGCAAGGTGAATATAGCTGACGAGTCCGCCAATCTGATCGATTTCTCCCAGATCGACGCATTGTTGTCTGCGGCGGGGCGTGACGGCGTTAACGACATCATGCAGGCGTTTTGGCGGTCGACGGATAATTTAACCGCTCAACTCCGAACGCAACTCGAGGCGGAAGATTTCATCGAAGCCGCAAGGACGTCGCACGCGATCAAAGGTTCGGCCGCCAACGTCGGCGCGTGCCGTCTCGCGACCGCTGCGCGATCGGTGGAGAACGGCTGCAGAAATCGCGACTCGGCGTCCGCGATCGCCGCTCTTGACGATCTCCTGCTCGCCTACGCGGAAACCCGGCGCCTCATGACAGCGCATATCGACGCTGTCGCCTGAGTTCTTTCAATAAAATATTTCAGCAAGTCATGCGGCATAGCGCGCCGGGCGTTCAATCAACGACAATGCGCATGGCCCATCCTTCGAGACGCGCGCGAAGAGGCGCGCTCCTCAGGATGAGGAATTTCTCGTTTCAAAGAGCATAACTCCTCATCCTGAGGAGCATTCCGAAGGAATGCGTCTCGAAGGATGGGCCGCGCGGG
>JBBTJH010000180.1:0-3443 GCA_038059555.1 Pseudomonadota bacterium
TCTACCTCCCTTGAAAAGGGAGGTCGGAGCGAAGCGACGGGAGGGTTTCTTCTCTATTTCCAACAGCGTTGCACAATACCCCCTCATCCTGAGGAGCCTTCGCGAAGCGAAGGCGTCTCGAAGGATCAAGGGAGGGAGAAAGGGCGCTGTTGCTCAGCCGGCCGGCCCTGCGTTCAGTCTTGGGATTGCAAGGCCGCTCGCGGCGCCGTCGGCGCGGATGGCGGGCGAGGCGCGAAAGAGCGCGGCCGGGCGCCCGCTTGCCTGCTGCACGCTGGCGCCTGTTTTGACGACGAGCCCGCCCTCAACGACCGAGCGGCGGAAATTCTGCTTGTGGAGATCGAAGCCGACAATCGCCTCGACGGTTTTTTGCAGCGCGAACAGCGTGAAGTCGGCCGGCATCAGTTCGAAAATGACCGGGCGGTATTTCAGCTTGCCGCGCAGGCGCGAGATCGCCGTCGCCAGAATTCGTCTGTGGTCGGACGTCATGGAAAGGCCCGTCGCTTTTAACGCGGGCTTACCGCCTTCGGGAATGGCCGGGGCGCGGCGCCAGGCTTCCTCGACAAGGCGCGCCTCGTACATCAGCTCGTATCGCTCGAGCGCGCGCTCTTCCTCCCAGCCGGTTTCGGAAATTCCGAAGGCGAGCGCGATGCGCGCCCGCCGGTCGCGGGAGAGCGCGTCGGTTTCGCCGCGCGCCGCCCACGCGGCAAGCTCGGGCATGATCGCCGATTTGAGGGCGACGGGCTCGCCATGACGCCAGTCTTCCCAGGGGAAGAAATCGTACCAGCTTCGCCATTGCGCGTCTTTCGCGGCGACTTTCGCCGGCTCGGACGAGAGCGCGAGATAGCCGACCGAGACGACGCGCGCGCCCGCCTCGCCCCCCGAGATGATCGCGGCCGGCGCCTCGCGGCCCTGATCGCCGAACGTGTAGAGCTGCTCGACATAGCCGAGCGAGACTTTTGTCTGTTCGGCGACCCAGTTTCTAAGCCCAAGCTCAAAAGTCCGGTGGTTCGCCGGATCGAACGGCCCATAGGGAAGGCCGAGACCGTCGCTGCGCCGGACGCACAAGGATTTCGGGTCCTCGTTTTCAACGACCGCGAGAACGGCGTTGAGGAGGATAGCGATAGAAGGGTGAGAAGCGGATTTCGTCACGGCGCCAGACTTAAGGGAATTCCCGCTCGATGGGTAGGGCGGATTTCATCCCCCTTACGCTCCGTGCAAGGATGGTCAGGACGCGAGCGCGATCAGCGCCAGCGGCGCCGCCATGTCTGCGCCGCAGGGCGGCGAGAGATCGTCGACCGCATCGGCCATGCGCCCGTCGCGGCCCAATATCTCATCGGCGTAAGTGATGAGCATCGGGCAGGGATCGGCATGGGGCGCGACCGCCCGCAAGCGCTTCATCAACGCCTGCTCGCCGGTCGCCGGCTCCATCATGCACATGACGATAAACGCCGCGGCCGTCGAGCGCGAAATTCCGCGATTGCAATGGATAAGGATATCGCCCTTGCCGTCCCACGCGCGCACGAAGTCGATGATCTCGCGCGCTCTCGCTCTCGCGGCTTTGCTGATGGTCTCGGCGCAGCTCTCGCGATCGACGTAAAGGAGCAGGCGCTTGTCCTCCTCGAGCCCCGGAAAAGCGGGCGCTTCCTCCTCCTCGGAGAGGAGGGAGAGGACGCGGGCTGGCCGGCGCTCGCGATAGGCCTCGGCAGCCCCGGCGAGAGAGGAGACGATCAACATCGCCCTGATATAGGACGATTGTCCTTGAAGGATAAAGAACGCGCCGGTCAAACCTGCTTGAGGTCGCAAAAAGTTTACCGCGCGCCCGGCCCGTCAAGGGTCGCGATCAGGGCGGCGAACCGCTCAAGATACGCCTTTTGCACCGTTGACGTCGGTTCGATGCGGATCTTGGTGATCGGGACGCCCTCGGGCGCGCCGAAGAGCTGCGCCGCCTCGCCCGGTGAAAAGCCCGCGAGTTGGGTCGCCTCGAAAAAGGCGCTCGCCCGGTCGGCGCGCTTGATCGCCTTTTCGACCGCCTCCGGGAGATCGGCCGGCAGTCCAAAGCGCAAATGGATCGCGCGCTGCAGCCGCTTTTCGATCGCCTTGTATGTGTCGCCGAGGGCCGATTTGAACGGGCTGATCATGTCGCCGATGACGAATTCCGGCCCGTCATGGAGGAGGGCGGCGAGCCGCCATTTGACCGGCCAGTCGGGCCGGCGCGCGGCGCAAAATTCCTCGACCAGCAAAGAGTGCTGCGCGACCGAAAAAGGAAGCGGGCCGGTCGTCTGTCCGTTCCAGCGCGCGACGCGCGCGAGGCCGTGGGCGATATCCTCAATCTCGATATCGACCGGCGAGGGGTCGAGAAGGTCGAGCCGGCGCCCCGACAGCATGCGCTGCCAGGCGCGCGGCGGCGCGGCTTTGGGAGACGGCGGGGAAGAGCGGGTCGGCTTTTTCACAAGGGCGCATCGGCGGGCGGCGGGACATGCGGCGTAACGCAGGCTCCCTCGCCCGGCAAGGCGCCCGTTCAGTTCGCCGTCTCCGGCGGCAGGGCGATCGACGCCTGACCGAAGGCGTAGCGCCAGCCGTCTTTCGTTCTGACATAGGTGTCGCTGAACCACAGCCGCTTGTCGAACGCGGTCTCGCCGTGCACGCCCTTCAACCACAAGAGGGCGGTGACGATCGCCGTGTCGGCCCCGTAAAGGCGGACGGTTTGCGTCCCCTCTTCCTCGACTTGTTTTTCGTAGATGAATTCTTTTTCGCGCGCCAAGCGCAGAAGATCCTCGCGCGTGAAGACAGCGCCGGCGCCGACGACCAGCGTGAAATCCTCGTGCAGGATTTTAGCCATCGTCTCGGCGTCGTTGATTTCGACGGCCGCCTGATAGGCGGTGTCGATCTCGGCGACGATGCGCTTGTCGTCTTCGGGGCTGGCGGAGGCGGGCGAGAGATTAAACGCGAGAGCGGCGGCGAGCGGCAGGGCGGATTTAAGACGCATGACAATTTCCTTGGCGGCGACTGCCGATCCAATAGGGAAAGCGTTTGCCCTGCGCTTGCGGTTTTTTGCGAAAATTCAGGCGCCGATGCGCGAGGGCGGCGCGCCATAGGCCTGCGCGAAGCTGCGCGAGAAATGGCTGAGATTGTTGAAGCCGCAAGCGTAGCAGGTCTCAGTGACGCTGCGCCCGTCCCGCAACATCGCATGCGCAGCCGCAAGGCGCGCGCGGAGGCGATAGCGATGCGGCGGCACGCCGACAAGCTCGGCGAAAAGCCGCGTGAAATGGAACATGCTCATGCCGACAGCGCGGGCGAGATCGGACGCCGTCACGTCGTCTTCAAGATCGGCGCCGAGCCGTTCGCGCGCGTGGTCGATGCGCTCGGCGTACCACGAGAATTTGCGGGCGCTGACCGGTTTTGCGCGGGATCCGTCCGGAACCTCGCTGAAGATTTCGGTCGCG
>JBBTJH010000181.1:0-3641 GCA_038059555.1 Pseudomonadota bacterium
CGCACTCGATCTGGGGCACGCGAATTTTGTCGGTCAGAAAGGAAAACGGGACGGGATCCTTGTCCGCCGGCTGCTTCTCGAGCGCTGCCCAGTCGATCGTCCTCCCGTCAAGGCGGGCGGGCGTTCCGGTCTTCAGCCGTCCCATCGAAAAGCCGAGCGCGTAGAGCCGGTCGGAAAGACCGACGGCCGGGGCCTCGCCGACGCGCCCTGCGGGGATCCGCGTCTCCCCGATATGGATGACGCCCTTGAGGAACGTGCCCGTCGTGAGGACGACCGCGCCAGCGCGAATTTCCGACCCGTCCGCTCCGACGATCCCCTCGACCCGGTTTTCACGTGAAACAATCAGATCCTCGACAGCGATCTCGAGGACGTCGAGATTGGCGGTTTGCTTTATCGCCTCCTGCATGTGCTGGCGGTAGAGCTTGCGGTCCGCCTGCGAGCGCGGCCCCCGGACGGCAGGCCCCTTGGAGCGATTGAGCATCCGGAACTGGATGCCGGCCTGATCGATGACGCGGCCCATCAGGCCGTCGAGGGCGTCGATCTCGCGGACGAGATGCCCCTTGCCGAGCCCGCCGATCGCCGGATTGCACGACATTTCGCCGATGGTCGCGGCCTTATGGGTCGCAAGGAGGGTCCTTGCCCCCATGCGCGCGGCGGCCGCAGCCGCCTCACAGCCCGCGTGCCCGCCGCCGATGACAATGACGTCGTAGGTTTTCATGGCGGCTGATATACGCTGCAGCTACAAAAGATAAAGGGTTCTCCCCTCTCCCTCATACGGGAGGGGGTTCAGGTCACTTCCCGATGCAAAAGCTCGAAAAAATCGCCGCGAGAACGTCCTCGACCCCGACGGCGCCGGTAATGCCGCCAAGCGCCCTTGCCGCGAGGCGGACATCCTCGGCCGCAAGCTCCGGCGATACCGCAAGGCTCAGTCGCGCCGCCTCGAGGTGACGGACGGCTCTCGCGACCGCCTCGGTATGGCGGGCCCTGGTCAAAAGGGCGTCCTCCGCCCGGCAACGCCCGGCGACAGCGCCTGAGAGGGCGGACAAGAACGCCTCGAAGCCCTCCCCGGTTTTGGCGGACATACGAAACGAGTTTTCCACAGGGCTGACCGGGTCATTCCGGCCCGAAACGAGATCGCATTTGTTCAAAATGACGAAGTCGCCCTCGCGCAAGAGGCCATACCCGTCATCTTGCGCAACTTTGGGTTGATTATCGGTAGTCTTTGTTTCACGTGAAACACTACCGGCGCGAAACGTTTCGGCCGACGCGTCAATCGTCAGTACACGGATATCGGCCCCCTCGGCGGTCGTCCGTGTACGGCGCATACCTTCGATTTCGATTGAATCCCCGGCATTTTCACGCAGTCCGGCTGTATCAAAAAGGGAAACAAGGATCCCGCCGAGGTCGAGCCGGGCTTCGATGACGTCGCGCGTCGTTCCGGGGATCTCGGAGACGATCGCGCGCTCCGATCCCGCCAAAAGATTGAGCAGCGAAGATTTCCCGGCGTTCGGCGCGCCGATGATCGCGACCTTGACGCCTTCCCGTATGGCCTTCGCACCTTTCGAGGCTTTCTCGCTCGATTTCAACTCGGCGATCAGCGCATCGATTTCAGGGCCGGCGCGGGCTGCAATCGCTGCTGGAATATCCTCCTCATCCGGGAAATCTATGTCAGCCTCGAGGGGCGCGAGGATCGCCAAAAGGCGGCTGCGCCAGCCTTCGGCGGCCTCTGAAAGGCGCCCGCCGAACTGACCCAAAGCCTGCTTTCTCTGTAGCCTCGTTTCGGCGTCGAGAAGATCTGCAAGCCCCTCGACCTCAGCAAGATCGAGCTTGCCGTTCAAAAGCGCCCGTTTGGTGAACTCGCCGGCCTCGGCTGCGCGTGCGCCAAGCCCCGCCAGCGCCTCGTAAAACGCCGCCTCGACCGCCGGGCCGCCATGCAGATGGAACTCGGCGACGTCCTCTCCGGTAAAGCTCGCCGGTCCCTTGAACAAGATGACCAGCCCCTCGTCGATCAGATCGCCGGATGCGTCCCGGATCTGGCGCAGCGCCGCCCGCTTTGGGCCGGAGAGCCGTCCCCCCAGCGCTTTTGCGATTTCAAAGGCCTCAGGGCCCGAGACGCGGAAGACGCATACGCCAGCGCGCCCGGCGCCTGAGGCGCGCGCGAAGATGGTGTCAGGGGTCGTGGGTGAGCGGGGCGTCATTCGCGTGGCAGTAGGCACTAGGCGTTAGGCAGTAAAGCCAGGACTGGCGGTTCCCCTATTGCCTATTGCCTATTGCCCACTGCCTACTGCCTTCTTTCACTTCTTCTTCGGCGGGCTCGCCGCGCCGCTCATTGCAGAGCCAAAGAGGCCGGAGAGAGCGTCCATTCCCTTGCCGCTCATTTCCATCCACTGCGCGACCATGCGTTCCGGATCGGCGAGGGTGTCCATCTGGTCTTTCGCCCGCCGGGTCATTTCGGCGATCACCATCTCATTCAGCGGTTCGACGTCCGGCATCCCGAAGAAGCTCCGCGCCTCTTGCGGGGTGCAGTCGATATTGATCGTAAAGCGCATCAGAAAATCTCCTTTGGTGCCAGCATAGGCGATGCCATAGGAGACCGACAGTGAGAACGCTGGCGCCCGAGCGCCGAAAGGACCCGAAATGCCCCGAAAAGCCGTGACCCTTGATATTCAAGGGCTGAGCGCCCTCCCCTTTTCGCCGGCCGTTCGCGCGGGAAAGACGCTGTTTTGCAGCGGCCAGGTCGGCATCGACCCCGTTTCGGGCGCCCTCGTCCGGGGCGGGGTCTCCGCCGAGGTCGATCAGATCGTCAAGAATATCGGCGCGGTCCTCGCCGCCGCCGGCAAAGACCTCGGCGATGTCGTCAAGGCGAACGTTTATCTCGCGCATATGGACGATTACGCCGCGATGAACGAGGCTTATGCGCGCGCGTTCGAGAAGCCCTATCCGGCGCGCACCTGCATCGGCGTTGCAGCGCTTCCGCTGAATGCGCGGGTTGAAATCGAAGTCATCGTGAGGTGAGCCTATGAAGGAAGTCGTTTTGACCGCAGCCGGCGGGCCGGAAAATTTTGCCGTCCGGACATCATTGGGCGGCGCGCCGCTTCCCGCCGACGCCATCCGTGTACGGAACATGGCGGCCGGCGTCAATTTCATCGACATCTACCAGCGAAAAGGCCTCTACCCGGTCGCAACTCCGTGCGTTCTCGGTCAGGAAGGCGCGGGCCTCGTCATCGAAGCGGGCCCTAACGCGGCCTTCTCCAAAGGCGACCGCGTCGCTTATCTCTCGGGCTTTGGCGCTTACGCTGAAGAAACGATTGTCGACGCCGCGAGAGCCGCGCGCCTTCCAGAGGGCGTCAGCTATGACGCGGCGGCCGCCTCGTTCCTCAAGGGCCTCACCGCCGAGATGTTGCTGCGACAGGTTTTCCCTTTAAAATCCGGGCAAACCGCCCTCGTCACGGCGGCCGCCGGCGGGGTCGGCTCGCTGCTCGTTCCGTGGGCCGCTCATATCGGCGCGCGGGTGATCGCCGTCGTCGGCGACGTTTCCAAAGTCGGCGCGGCGATCGCAAGCGGCGCCCATGACGCGATAGATCGTTCAGCGACCCCAGACATCGCGGGCGCTGTCCGCCGGCTGACGGATGGCCGGGGCG
>JBBTJH010000182.1:0-4759 GCA_038059555.1 Pseudomonadota bacterium
CCAGCCGCCGTCATAGATCGAGCGGCGATCGCCGCCGGATTTCGTTTCCAGAAATCCGCGCTGTACGAGTTTGAAATCCGTGCCGCCTTTGCCATCGTCGTCAAAAGTCACTTCGATCTCGGTCGCGTCGGCCGGCTTTTCGAGCACCCATGAAAAGACGAGGCGGTGCGGCGCGTCGCATTCCGTCACCCTGCCCCAGTCGCGCGTGCGGCCTGCGCTGTCGATTTCGTAAATCCGTCCGCCGCGCTTTGCTTCAAAGACGACGCCGCGCGCTTCTTCTTGCGACAGCGAATGAAGGGCGAGCGGCCACCACGCCGCGATATTGTCCGTAAAATGCGAAAACGCCCGCGAAGGCGCCGCCTTCAGCGACAAGGTCTTCACCACTGGTCCGAAGGCCGCAGTTCCGTATTCCTTCATGCGTCCCCTCCCTCAAGCGAGCGCTGATAGGCGCTGAGCGCGATATCCCAGAAGCGGTCGAAATAATCGCGGAGCTCAGCGACGGCTTTTGGATCGACGCTGTAGATGCGCGAAGTTCCGGCCCGCCGTTCGACGACGAGGCCTGCGCTCTTTAGCGCCTTCAAATGCTGCGACACCGCCGGGCGCGAGACCGGCAGCCCGGCCGCCAGATCGCCGACCGATAAAGGCCCGGCCGCCAGCCGCTCGAATATCGCCCGGCGGGTCGGCGGACCCAGCGCTTCAAACCGCGCATCGATGTTTGTTCCGTAAGTCATTGCTTACCATTAAGGCTGACCCATTGGTAAGTCAAGACTTAATTAAACCGTTTCGAGAACCCCCTTTGGCGGCGGTTAAATGTCAGCGCCGCTTTCGGCGTCGCCCCCCATCACCGACGCGATCACCCGGTCGATCCGCCGGCCGTCCATGTCCGCAACCTCAAAACGGATGCCGTGAACCTCGACGATATCGCCTGTCTGCGCGATCCGCTGCAGGGCCTGCACGATGAGGCCGGCGACGGTCGCGTAATTCCGGGCGTCAACGAGGCCGGCGACGCCGAGGAGCCGCTCGAAATCTTGTATCGGCGTCAGGCCGTCGATCAGCCATGACCCGTCGGCGCGGCGCACAGCAGCGTCGATGCGGTCCATCGGCGAGAACGCCTCCGAGCCGGCGATCGCGCCCAGAATATCGGCCGCAGTCGCGATCCCGTCGAACTCGCCATGTTCGTCGACGACGATCGCCATCCTGACATCGGACCCAGAAAGCGCGTCCAGCAATTTTGCGACCGACAGCGTTTCGGGAACGAAGACGGGTTTGCGCATCGTCTTCGAGAGGTCGATAGAACCGTTTGCGGCGAGGCTTTGCAAAAGGTCCTTGGCCTGAACGACGCCGACGACTTCCTGTGAAGCGACGTCCATCACCGAAAACCGCGAATGTCCGCTGGCGGCAAGTTCAGCAAGGATTTCAGGCTCAGGCGACTGCGTATCGATCCACACGACTTCGACGCGCGACGTCATGATCGACCGGACATTACGATCGGCAAGATCGAGGACGCCCTCGATCATCTCTTTTTCTCTGACATTGATCGCGCCGGAAGTTGCGCCCTCCGCCACGAGATGAAGGATTTCTTCTTCCGACACTTTTTCCGGAATGATCCGCGAAAGCCCGAGCAGGAAGACGACGCTTTCAGTTGAAAGCCGCAGGATCGCCACAGCAGGATGCGCGATGATCGAGAGAATTCGCATCGGCGCCGCCGCGACGGACGCGATCGCTTCGGGCGCCGCCAGGGCGATGCGTTTGGGAACAAGCTCGCCGATGACGAGCGACAAATACGTGATGGCGATGACGACGATTGCGAAGGCCGCCTCGTCGGCGCGCGCTGCAAATTGCGGAAACGCTTTTGCGAGCGGCGGAGCAAGGTCGTCGGAAAAAGCGGCCGCCCCGAAGGCGCCCGCGAAGACGCCAACGAGGGTGATGCCGATCTGCACGGTCGAAAACAGCCTTGAAGGGTCCTCGATCAGCTTCAGCGCCGCCGACGCGCCGCGATTGCCCGCTTCCGCCCGCGCCTTCAGGCGGGCGGGCTTTGAGGAGACGAGCGCCAGCTCCGACATGGCGAAAAGGCCGTTGGTCAGCAGCAAAGCCAGTAAAATGGCGATTTCCATCGGGTTGGGCGGGCCCGCCCGGTCTCCTCTCCAGAATCGGTGGTTGATAGCTAGAGAGTGGCGGGCGCTTCGCCAAGGCCAGCCAGTTGACCCCGTCCGGCCGTGGGAGCACTCTGCCCCGTCGCCCTTGCGGGCGATTTTTTCCGCCCCATATATGCTCGATATGAGCATATTTCAGACGGATCTGGAGACGACAATGACGGTTCTTGAATTTCCTCGCTCGAAGGCGGCGCCGGCCACATCGATGCCCTTCACCGACGACGTCGCGGCGAAGACCGATCATCTCTACGCCAAAGTCGAAAAGCTGATCGCGCCGGCCGAATGGCGCCTCCACGCGCCCTATATCGCCGCGATCAACGATCTCAAAAAACAGAAGAACGCGGTCATCCTCGCGCATAATTACATGACGCCGGAAATTTATTTCGGCGTCGGCGATTTTTCGGGCGACAGTTTGCAGCTCGCCAAGATGGCGGCCGCGACGGACGCAAAAGTGATCGTGCAGGCGGGCGTTCACTTCATGGCCGAAACGTCGAAAATTCTGTGTCCGGATAAAACCGTGCTGATCCCTGACGTCGACGCCGGCTGCTCCCTCGCCTCGTCGCTGACGGGCGCGGATGTGCGCCTGTTGAAGCAGAAATATCCGGGCGCGCCCGTCGTCACCTATGTGAACACGACGGCTGACGTCAAAGCCGAGACCGATATCTGCTGCACCTCGTCAAATGCGGTCGAGATCGTCGAATGGGCGGCAAAGGAATGGAAATCCGATATCGTCATCTTGATCCCCGATCAGTATCTCGCGAAAAACGTCGCGGCGATGACGGATGTGAAAATCGTCACCTGGGCGGGCAGCTGCGAAGTGCATGAGCGCTTCACCGCCGAAGACATTCGCGAAATCAGAGACGGCGCGCCCGGCGTCATCGTGCTCGCGCACCCCGAATGCCCGCCGGACGTTCTCGCCGAGGCCGATTTCGCGGGCTCGACGAGCGGCATGTCGAACTTCGTGAAAAAGCATCAGCCGCAAAACGTCGTCCTCATCACCGAATGCTCGATGTCGGACAATGTCGCTCTCGAAAACCCGAAGGTGAATTTCGTCCGGCCCTGCAATCTTTGCCCCTATATGAAAAAGATCACCTTGCCGAAAATCCTGCGCTCGCTCGAAACCATGACGCATGAGATCCATGTTGATGAGGAGATAGCGATCCGCGCGAGAGCCGCAATCGAGCGCATGATCGCGCTGCCGCTGACGCGGCAGTCGATGTACACGCACGCAAAAGCGCCTCGGGTGCTGGCGGTTGAGGCAAGGGGGTGAGAAGATGTTTGACCTAGTTTTAGGAATTGGCATGGTGGCCTTCGGATTATTCACCCTTATTGCCAGAATCAAAAAATGGGACGGAATCTTCGCGAAGAAAGAAGCAATGATAAAGGCATTTGGGAAGCGCGGCGGCGAAATAATACACATCGGCGCCTACACCATTTTGCCAATTGTCGCCGGATCGGTTTTCATTCTATCAAGCCTAAAGTGACATTTAATTCCTCCTTCATCATCGGCGTGGGCGTCGCGGGGCTTTACGCCGCCCCCAAACTTGCGCCCCTGCTCCCCTCGCCCGCTTGCGGGAGAGGGGTCAGGGGTGAGGGGCCGTCCAGAAGATCTGACTTTTTACCTTGGAGAGATCAGCGGCAAACACTAGCGGCGATGCTCATTTGGAACAGCGCGCCCTCACCCTGCCCTCTCCCGCAAGCGGGAGAGGGGAAGAGATGACCTCCCCTATCCTCATCATCGGCGCGGGCGTTGCGGGGCTTTACACCGCGCTGAAACTTGGCCCCCGCCCCGTGACGATCGTCACTGCGCGGCCGATGGGCGAGGACGGGTCGTCGCCGTGGGCGCAGGGCGGGATGGCGGCCGCTGTCGGAGAAAATGACTCGCCCCATCTTCACTTCGCCGACACCATGGAAGCGGGCGCCGGCCTCGTCGATCCGGACGCGGCGCGCATGCTGGTCGATGCGGGGCCGGAAGCCGTCGCCGATCTTGAACGGCTCGGCGTCAAATTCGACCGCGACGGCGCCGGCGATCTTAAAGTCGGGCGCGAAGCCGCGCATTGCCGCGACCGCATCGTCCACGCGACGGGCGATCGCGCCGGCGCAGAAATCATGCGGGCGCTGATCATCGCCGCGCGAAAGTCCGCTCACATCGAAATACTAGAACGCGTCGTCGTCGAAGATTTGCTGACCGACGACAATGGCGGTGTCGCCGGCGTTCTCGCCTTCATCGTCGAGCGGGGCGAGCGCGTCACCATGGAGGCGTCCGAAACCATTCTCGCGACCGGCGGGCTTGGCGGGCTCTACGCGGTGACGACGAACCCGAGGCCCGCGCAAGGACATGGCCTCGCCTTCGCGGCGCGCGCGGGCGCCGTCATTCGCGATCCGGAATTCGTGCAGTTTCACCCGACCGCGCTCGATTTCGGCGAGGACCCAGCGCCGCTCGCGACCGAAGCCCTGCGCGGCGACGGCGCCGTCCTCGTCAATTCCGACGGCAAGCCGTTCATGCAGCGCTATCACCGCGACCGCGATCTTGCCCCGCGCGATATCGTGGCGCGCGCGGTCGAAGAAGAGCGAAGGCGAAACGCGGCGCCTATCTCGACGCGCGC
>JBBTJH010000183.1:0-6135 GCA_038059555.1 Pseudomonadota bacterium
CGTCTCGGTCGTCCTGTTCATTCTTGCGGCGTGTCTTGGCGCCATGATGTGGGGCTGGCTGAAATCCGCGCTTGCCGCCTTTTCGATTGCGGCGCTTCTCTACTCATCGACGATCGCGCTCATTTTGCAACGAGCGAAGGTGAACGACCTTCCCGTGCTCGCCGCCCGGCATGATCAGCGCGCGGCGTTTGTGCTCGCGGCGGGGCTGATGATCGATTTCGCCGCACTCGGTCTTATCGTCACCTTTTTGGAGACGCACACGACTGGCGGCGTCGCAGTCGCTCTTGCGGCGCTGTCGATTTTCGCCGCCTGGGTCCTTCTCAACATGCTGTTCGCCATTCATTACGCGCATGTTTATTTCTCCTGCGGGGCGAGGGGCGAGCCGCAACTGCAATTCCCGGGCGAGGACCCGCGTTCGTTTTCAGATTTCGTCTATTTCGCCTTTGTGATCGGCATGACGTTTCAGGTGTCGGACGTCGCGATAGTCGATAGCGGAATGCGGCGCCTTGTCCTCGCCCATTCAGTGCTGGCTTTTCTGTTCAACGTTTTCGTGCTGGCGCTTGCGGTCAATGCTTTGGGAAGTCTTATATGACGCGGTCGGCGCGGCGCCCCGAAAAGGAGCCTCTTCTATGATCGAGGAAAATGACGTGACAGCCTCGACGGCGTTCGACGCGCTGATCGACAAGATGAAAATCGATCTCGCCAAAGAAGGCGAGGCCGGGGATCGCTCGGCGCATGTCTCAAGGTTGCGGTCGATATTCGAAGCCGCGCTCGCCGATATTGAAGGCAAAGGCGCCCATACGGCCGAACAGGTGCGCGAGGGAACGCAAAAGGTCCGTGAGCAGATGAAAGCCCATCCGATGGCGACGATTTCGAGCGCCTTCGCGGCCGGTTATTTCGTCGGCAAGGCGATTTCGGGGAGGGCGCGCAAATGATCGACCTGATGCGCGCCATCGGCGAGCGGGGCGAAAACGCGCTGCGCCGCAGCCTGTGGGCGTTCGCGGGCGCGGGGCTTCTCGTTCTGGCGTCAGGCTTTGCTGCGGCAGCGATCGTCGATGGCCTCGCGACGCTGATGCCGCGCTATTTGGCGCTCGGCCTCGGCGCTCTCGTGCTGCTCATCGCGGCGGGGGTTTGTTTCGCGAGGCTTTCGCGTCACGCTGCGGCCCATGCCAAAGCGCCATCGGCGGCGCCGGCCTCAGCGTTTGCGTCGCTCGGCGGCGCGGACTGGAAATCCGCGCTCAGCCTCGCGCTTGTCGAAGAAGCGCGAGACAAGCCGGCGCGCGCGGCAGCGCTCGCCGCGCTCGCGGGGCTGATCCTTGGCGTGCTTGAAGGCTTGGACGAGAAAACGCCCGGCGGCTCTGGCGGCGCATGAACGAAAGAGGCCTTGAAATGCTCAGACGAAATTTTGCGGCGACGGTTGGCTCGCTCCTGCTGTCGGCGTGCGCGACGTCTCACTCGCCGCAGCAGGAGTTTTTCGCGGCGCTATCGGCCCAATGCGGCAAGTCATTCGAAGGCCGTCTCGTCTCGACAGATGACGCGGACAAGGCGCTCGCCGAGCAACGTCTGGTGATGGAAGTTCGCGCTTGTACGGACGATGAGATCAAGATCCCCTTTCACGTCGGCGAGAATCGCTCGCGCACCTGGGTCGTCACGCGCACCAACGAAGGGTTGCGCCTGAAACATGATCACCGGCACGAAGACGGAACGAGCGACAAGGTGACCATGTATGGCGGCGACAGCGTGAGCGAGGGATCCTCGACACGCCAGGAATTTCCGGTCGACGCCTATTCGATTGACCTCTTCACGCGCGAAGGGCTTGCCCCTTCGGTCACGAATGTATGGGCGATCGAGGCGACGCCGGCTCTATTCGCTTATGAATTACGGCGAGAGAACCGGTTTTTCCGGGTGGAATTCGATCTGACGGCGCCGGTCTCCGCCCCGCCCCCGCCGTGGGGATCGAATTGATCTGTGCGCGCCGGGCTTGAGCCCGGCGCAGTGACGCGCGAGAAGAAACCCATGATCCATGAGACAACCTCGCGCCGATTTGTTTCGCAGCGCCTCAAACTCCATTACGCTGATTGGGGAAATTCATCGGCGCCGCCGCTGATCTTGATGCATGGCGGGCGCGATCATTGCCGCAGCCTCGACTGGGTCGCGCGCGAACTTGCTCGCGACTATCACGTCATCGCGCCGGATCTGCGCGGACACGGCGACAGCGACTGGTCGCCCGACGGCGAATATTCGATGCAGTGTTTTGTCTATGATCTCGCGCAGCTAGTTCATCAATTGAGCTTGGCGCCGGTGACGATCGTCGCCCATTCGCTCGGCGGCAATATCGCGATCCGCTATGCGGGGCTTTACCCGGCGAACGTCAAAAAGCTCGTCGCGATTGAGGGGCTCGGGCCGTCGCCGAAAATGCTGGCGGAGTTTGCGAAGGTCTCGTTCGCCGACCGCATGCGCAAATGGATCGACGACAAACGCGCCGCAGCCGCGCGAACGCCCAAGCGCTATGCGAACCTCGACGACGCGTTCGCCCGCATGAAGGACGAGAACAAGTTTTTGTCGGATGAGCAGGCGCGGCACCTGACCGAGCACGGCGCCAATTGCAACGAAGACGGGACATGGAGCTGGAAGTTCGACAATTACGTCAATCTCTGGCCGCCCTTCGATATTCCGCAGGAAGACAAATACGCGCTATGGGCGGCGATTACCTGTCCGGCGTTGCTCATCTATGGCGGCGACAGCTGGGCCTCGAACCCCGAAAAAGACGGCCGCGCGCAGCACTTCAAAACGGCGCGCGTCGCGCTGATCGAAAAAGCGGGACACTGGGTCCACCACGACCAGTTCGACGCCTTCATGCGGGAGGTGAGGGGGTTTCTGGCGTGAGGTGCAAACGGGGATAGGCGCCGGACGCATTACCCCCCAAACGCCGCGCGGGTGTCCTTGATCGTCAGGAACATCCGCGATTCCGGTTTCGCAACTAAATCCCAGAGACCGCTCTTCCCGGCGAAAGCCGGGATCCAGAATTCTGCTTAATGGGGGATACGCTCGAGTTAACGGAGGCGCCCTGGTTCCCGGCTTGCGCCGTGATTGGCGGGGGAGGAGTTTCGCGAGATTCTCCCCGAGCTGTGCAAAACGCGTTATCCGCTGTTCGGCGGCGCCTAAATCCATTCCCGCGAAATTCCCCCAGCCCCTTGTGGAAAAAATATGCTTCATGGGTATGGGCGTTATTACACTTGACGTACCCAAAATCGGCATTATATTAGGTCCTATAAGGAGATAGGGCCATGTCAGTCCTCGACGCCAAGCACTTTCACGACGAAGAAGCCGCCTACCGCTATGTCGAGGCGATCCTGTGGCCGCAAGGACCGGTCTGCCCGCACTGCGGGTCCATGGAGCGGGTCGGGAAGCTCAAAGGCAAATCGACCCGTCCGGGCGTCTACAAGTGCTACGAGTGCCGCAAGCCCTTCACCGTGAAGGTCGGGACCGTATTTGAATCCTCGCACCTGCCGCTCCGCCATTGGCTACAGGCGGTCTTCATGATGGCCGCGAGCAAGAAGGGCGTCAGCGCCAACCAGCTTCACCGGATGCTCGGCTGCACCCTTAAAACCGCGTGGTTTCTTTCGCACCGCATCCGCGAAGCGATGCGTTCGGGCGCGCTCACTCCGTTCGGCGGCAATGGCGGCGCCGTCGAGGTGGACGAAACTTTCATCGGAAACGACCGCCGGAACCCGCCGATGGATGGCAAGCGCGGCATCGCCAATATGAACAAGGTGCTTTCGCTCGTTGACCGCGATAGCGGCCAAGTCCGCAGCTACGTCATTGACGATCTGCGCATGGCGACTATCGCGCCGATCATCGACGCCAACATCGCCCGCGAGGCGCGCCTGATGACCGATGAAGCGCCGCGCTACAAAGGACTCGGCTGGAATTTCGCCGCGCATGGCGTCGTCAATCATGTGGCTGGCGAATACGTGAAGGCCGAAGACCCGACCGTTCACACCAACACCATCGAAGGCTATTTTTCGATCTTCAAACGCGGAATGCGCGGCGTCTACCAGCACTGCGACAAGAAGCACCTGCACCGTTACATGGCCGAATTTGATTTCCGCTATTCGAACCGCATCGCCCTCGGCGTTGACGATACCGCCAGAGCCCAAAACCTGCTAAGAGGCGTCAAAGGCAAGCGGCTCACCTATCGAACGACTCGTAGCAAAGGCCGCGTCGCCGACTGGCAAGAACGCGCCGGATGGAGCGAATGGTAACGAAGAAACCGCAGCCGAAGACGGACAAGGCGCAATCGGAAAAGTTCAAGGCACTAGCAAAAGAGCTAGAAGCCGCTGGCGAACTCGACCTCACAGAAGCAGAAAATAAATTTGCTAAGGAAGTGGGGCGAATTGCTAAAAGCAAAACGCCCCACTCACCTTAATCGATCAGACGATGCAATTCGTTGTTTTTCCGAATGTCGTTTAGGAGCGGCCCCATGTTATCCATCGCGTGAAAGATAACATTGTGCTGATCTAGGACCTTAGAAATCTCCGCCACGACATCTGGCAGTTGCTCGCTGTTGTCTCCGACGATCACAAGCCTTTGCGACCGCACAAGCGAGCGTCCGCCTAAATTTAGCAATGGCTCGCTTTCGGAAAGCATTTTTCCGCGGACGGCATAATCGCTAACTTTATCCAGCGCATGATTCGGCTCACCATGAAGCGAAACTGCCTTGATAAAATTATATGCGCCGTTTTGATAGCCATAATCTGGGTCTAGAGTAAAACTCTTTATACTGATTTTCTCTGGTTTGTCGAGATAAGACTCGACTTGTTCAAAGCGGAATAACTGCCGCAATTTTGTATCGACGCGCCGACGGCGTTGGCGTATCCCGCCATCATCAACCAGTCTCTCGAATAACTTCTGTAGGTCTCTGGCGGGTTCGCGGACTAGTAACGATCGCAGCGGAGTGAGACGAAGATTTCCCGATCGATTGGCAATGAACATCTCAAGGTTGATGCTCTCGCGCAGTTTGGGCGCTTCTTTGCGGATGCGAGATTCCAACGCTTCTACGAGAATGTTGTAATGATCTCCAAGGCTGACCCGAAAAACCTTATTAATGCGGATTGGCGAGTCCGCAAATTTCATGTGAACGCCCGCTTCGTCAAAAATCACGACGCCAATATTCACAAATTCCAGGCGCTGCGGATCTTCAGCATATTGGATCAGCGAATAAGCACTTTTCATCGCTTCAATTCCATTTAATGCCCGGCAATCTCGGGTCCGGAACAAGGGCCGTTGCGACGGTTTCGACCACAAATGCCGCACGTAGGCAAATAAGATCGATCAACGTCGCCTTGGCTCCGCCGCTCATAGGCCACGCTGTAGGGATATGGTTAACGCAATCCTCTACAAATGTGCGATCTAATGTCGCGAGCCGTGCAACGGCTGCGGCGACGCTTTCGCTGTCGATAAACGGAATAAATTCCGGAAACAGGCCATAAATGTTTCTGTCTGTTACAGCGTCGTTAATCTCCCCAACATCCGCAAGGTCGCCTTCTACGAGGCAGTGGGAATGGTCAATCGGAACGAGCGTATACCGCCGGCGCCCCTTCGGTTTGCAATAGAGAAGGTTATCCAGATTAACTTCCGGCACGCCATGTCGCGGGTCGTGCCTATCCACGTTCCGCATCCACGTATCGAACACCACCAATCGAGCAATATCTGCTGGCCGCTCAAGTTTTTTCAGTAACGCCTCGGGAGCAGAATCAAGCGCTCCCTGCATGAAAGACGAAAAGTACAGCGGCGGGCGCATTGGTCCGAGCCAGCGACCGTCGCGAGTTGTCATTTGAACTTCAATATCGCAAACGTCTATGACCGCAAACGGCGGAATTTCAAGGCCGAGCCAAGTGCCCATTTCCGCTGCGATCAATTCGCAAACAAGTGCACCGGTACCAATGGGATTGCCCAATCCCTTTATAACTCCGAGGCCAACGTCGGTTTCAACCTGTGCTGGACAGGTGCTCGTGCTATAGGACTTAACCTCTCGCAGCACCATCGTTGGTTGCAAGATACTCCCGCAAGCCCGCATCGTCCGCCCGCCGTCTTGAGTTTCTGATCAAGCTCGTACTGCAGCGACTCTTTGGT
>JBBTJH010000184.1:0-5190 GCA_038059555.1 Pseudomonadota bacterium
GCTCCCCCGCCTCTTGCGGGGGAGCTGTCACGCGAAGCGTGACTGAGGGGGCGCGCTCTATCCGCGAGCGCTGCCGCTTGTGACGCCCCCCCTCCGGCCCGATGGGCTGCGTCTCCCGCAAGCTTAGGGCTATCGCATATGAAATCGTCACCCCGGGGCGCGACGCAGTCGCGAACCCGGGGTCCATCTTTCAGCGCGCGGTGGTGCAATGGATTCCGGGTTCCTCGCTTCGCGAGGCCCCGGAATGACGGAGGGTTGGCCACGTGCAATTACCCTGCCTGCAAGTGTGGGAATAAAGACGCCGTCCAACTCACACTCGAGTCAGTCTCTGAGGAGCGCGCCTCTAGGCGCGCGTCTCGAAGGATGCGGCCCGCGCAGAACGCTGGAGGCGCGCTCATGCGCCTATTGCGGCTGTTCAAGCTTTAACGTGTCGACCGCTTCCGGCAGCTGCGCTTCGAGAAAACGGCGGATCGCGTTCGCTGTCGCTTCGGGCGCTTCTTCCATCGGCACGTGACCGACGCCGTCGAAAATGACGACCTCGGCGTTGGGAATTCTCTCAGCGAAGGTATCGGCCGCGCTCGGATAGACGAGCTGGTCTTCCTTGCCCCAGATAATCAGCGTCGGCTCGGCGATTTCGCCAAGCCGGTCTGCGAAAGCGCCTTCGCGATCGGCGACGGCGCGGATCGCGGTCGCGCGCCGGTTGCCGGGAAAGCGCAGCAGCTCCCAATAGCGGTCGACCATCGCGTCGGTGACGAGAGCGTCATCGGCAAGGGTGTCGAGCAGCGATTTTTTGACGAGCTCTCGCGGCGTGATCTGTTCGACCAGCGGGCGCAGCGCCGGATTGCGCATCAGGCGGAAGCCGAGATTAAGCGGCGGCGCGCGCTCGCCCTCGCGCAGCGGCGCGCCCGCTGCATCGATCAGGATCAGCCCGTCGACGCGTTCTGGATAAGCGAGCGCATAGCGCCACGCGACCCATCCGCCCATCGAATTGCCGCCGAGATAGAAATGATCGACGCGCGCCGCGTTGGCGACGGCGTTCAGAGCCTCGAACATGCCGGCGGCCGTATAATTGTCGCGCGGGTGCGCGCCCGTTAAGCCGTGCCCCGGCTGGTCATAGGTGATGATGCGATATTCGCCGCTTAACTGCTGAACGAGCGGCGCCCATGTCTGAAGGCTCGCGTTCGATCCGTGAATGAGGATGATCGCCGGGCAATCCCTGCAGCCCTCGTCGCGCCAGTGAACGCGCATGCCGCCGGCGCCTTCCGCGAACATCGGCGAGGGCCCCGCATATTTGGCGATCATCTCGTCGCGGTTCGTGTCCGGCGTTCTGACCAGCAGAAAGACAGCCGCGAGGATCGCGACAAAGCCGGCGGCGAAGGCGAGAAGGCGATTCATGGTCAAGGTCCGCATTGGGCGCGGTGGCGCAGCGCATGGTCTGCGAGCGTCGCCGCCATCATCGCGACGCCGACTGGCACGGCTCTGATCCCGACGCAAGGATCGTGACGGCCCTTGGTGGAAATTTCCGTTTCGGCGCCGGTCGCGGTGATCGTTTTCCTCGGCGAGAGGATCGACGATGTCGGCTTCACCGCAAAGCGCGCGACGATATCTTGACCCGTCGAAATGCCGCCCAGAATGCCGCCGGCGTTGTTGGAAAGGAAATGCGGCTTCTTTCTTTTGAGGCGGATTTCGTCGGCGTTTTCTTCGCCCGTAAGCTCCGCCGCGCGCATCCCGGCGCCGATTTCAACGCCCTTCACCGCATTGATCGACATCATCGCCGAGGCGAGATCCGCGTCGAGCTTGCCGTAGACCGGCGCGCCGAGCCCCGCCGGAATTCCGGAGGCGACAATCTCGATGACGGCGCCGAGGGAGGAGCCTGCTTTGCGCGCTTTTTCGAGCGCGGCTTCAAATTCTTCCGCCGCAACCGCGTCGGGCGACCAGAACGGATTGCGCGCCGTCTCGTCCCAGTCGAACCGCGCGCGATCGATCGTTATTTTTCCCATCTGCACGAGGCAGCCCCGGATGACGACGCCGCCATAGAGATGATCGAGAATTTTTTGCGCGACGGCGCCGGCGGCGACGCGGCACGCGGTCTCGCGCGCCGAAGATCTTCCGCCGCCGCGATAATCGCGGAACCCGTATTTGGCGTCATAGGTGAAATCGGCGTGGCCGGGCCGGTAGGCGTCGCGATTGTCGGAATAGTCTTTCGAGCGCTGGTCGACATTTTCAATCAAAAGACTGATCGGCGTTCCGGTCGTCTTCGGCCCGCCTGTCCGATCGTCTTCAAAAACGCCCGAGAGAATTTTCACCTCGTCGGGCTCGCGCCGCTGCGTCACGAATTTCGAGGTTCCGGGTTTGCGCAAATCGAGCGCCGCCTGGATGTCGGCCGGGGCAAGCGCGATGCCGGGCGGGCAGCCGTCGATGACGCAGCCGATCGCGGGCCCGTGGCTCTCGCCCCAGGTCGTCACGCGGAAAAGATGGCCGAACGTGTTATGCGACATTCTCGCGCCCCGCGCGTTGAACCGGTTATGAATCAGGCGGATGATCCTATAGAACGATCCGTAACATATTGGAAAACGCCGGATCGCCCAGAATGAGCCGAAAATCGATCATCCCGCCGAGCCCTTCCGCCGAGGCCTACAAGGCCGATGAAGACCAGGGAGAGGTCTTCACCCGCGAGGACCCGCTGACGCTCTTTGCCGACTGGTTCGAGCTCGCCAAAAAGAAGGAGCCGAACGACGCCAACGCCATGGCGCTGGCGACGGTCGACGCGGAAGGCCTCCCCAATGTCCGCATGGTGCTGCTCAAAGATATCGACGCGGCGGGACTGACCTTTTTCACCAATCTCGATAGCGCCAAAGGCCGCGAGCTCGCCGCCAATGCGAAAGCCGCGCTCTGCTTTCACTGGAAGTCGATCCGCCGGTCGGTGCGCTTTCGCGGGCGCGTCGCGCCGGTGACGAAAGAGGAGGCCGACGCCTATTTCGCAACGCGCGCGCGCGCCTCGCAGATCGGCGCCTGGGCCTCGGCGCAGTCGCGCCCGATGGCGGGACGCTTCGCGCTCGAAAAGGCGGTCGCCGGCGAAGCCGCGCGCTTTGGCCTTGGACAAGTGCCGCGCCCCGATCACTGGTCAGGATTTCGCCTCACGCCCTCCGAAATCGAATTCTGGGTGAACCGCCCGTTCCGCCTCCATGACCGGCTGCAGTTCACGCGCGCGGGCGATGGGTGGACGGCGCGGCGGCTTTATCCGTGAGCTGAGGAGCCGCGCGGATATTTTCATCAGGCGCCGCCCGTAGGGCGGGGTTTACCACGCCTCTTCATCAGCGCACCGGCGGGGTAACCCCGCCCTACGGGGCGAAGCTGCACGACTGACCGCGTCGATCTGACGGGCGTTGGCGCAAGAGAGCTTAGCGCAAAAGCGCCGTAGGCGGAGTTTTGTCGGCGCCCTCAAAGCGCTGCTCATCAGGGCTCAATCAGCCGGCAGATTTTCTCGGTCGCGCGCTGAAACGTCATTCAGGGATGCCAGCTAACGCGTTGATAAATGCGTTAATTTGACGGGGGTGGACTCTGCCGGAAAAAAGCGCGACGGTCGCGCGTGCAGCTAGATCCGCGCTTGCGATCGATTGATGCTGATTGTTAACTGATGTTTCAGACAAAATCGAATTGCAGGCCGCATCCCATGCGGCACAATTTCCAGTGCAACAATTCTGAGGGAGACGGAAATGCTCAAAATTAGAATGCTCGCGGCTGCGAGCGTATTGCCGATGTTGTTGTTTGGTTCGGGCGCCTTGGCCGGAACATTCAGGCCGGTGGCGGCGCCGGAAGGAAGCCTCAATGCGGGCGTTCTCGGCATCAACGACCAAGGCGAAGTCGCCGGATCCTATTCGACCGACGGTGTCGATCTGCACGGTTTCGTCGGCTCGATCGACGGCAATTATCAAACCTTTGACGTGGACGGCAATCCGACGCAGGCGCGCAGCCTCAATAATCAAGGCCGGATCGTCGGGTTTTATACGATCCTCGACACCTTGAACGAGTTCGAACGAGCGCAAGACGGGACTATCGTCACCATCGTCAAAGACGGTGCGCCGCTCGAAGGCATCGCCCAGGGCGTCAATGCGGCGGGCGAGTTCTCAGGCGATTATTTGGGCGCGCCGGGCTCGACGCCGCGCCGAGGCGGCTACAAGGGAAAAGACGGAGCGTTCCAGTCTGACGTGACGCTGCCGTTTCCGGCAGTGCGCGTCGCCGCGCGCGGAATCAACTCCAAGGGAGACATCGCCGGATGGTTTGTCGCTGACGCAGGCGGCAACGCTCAGGGCTTCGTCATGCAGAAGAACGGGACGACGGTTCTCAATCACCCCGGGGCCGTCATGACGTTTGTTCAGGGCATTAACAACAAGGGCGAGCTCAGCGGCTCGTGGGAAGACGCCGGCGGAAACTCGCACGGCTTTGCGCTCGCCGCCGACCTTGTCACCTGGACCTCTTTCGACGCGCCGACGGGCACGCAAACCCAAGCCTGGCAGATCAATAATCTCGGGCAAATCGCCGTTGACGGATTCGATGACGCGAGCTCCGCGATGTACATCTATTGCCCGCGCAAGGGAGGGGTGTGCACCGGCAAAAATGAAACAGCCGGAACAGAAAAGTCCGCCAAGGGTAAGTCGGGACTTCACGCGCCGGAACCGGGCCATCAAGCCGCCGATCCGGATGCGACGCCGCCGAAAAAGCACGGACATCGCCATTAAGCCGTCAAGAGGCCGCCGCTTGCCGAAGGAGCAAGCTGCGGCCGAAATGAACGGGATGGCGAAATCCGCGCCGCTTTCGCGGGGCGCCGCCTACTCCGCCAGCCTATATTCGCTCGTTATCCCCGGCGCGCCGTCGCACGCGACCGCGCCGGTTTTAACGAGCCGTATCAAATGCGCGTAGACGTTGAGCGCTGCCGCCTTGTGGAGGCGCTTGTCGATGTCGGCGTAGATCGTCTCGGTGATCTCTTTGATCCCGGTACGGCCTTTTTTGAGCTGGTCGAGGATTTGCCCGTCCCTGATCCGCCGGTGCGTCCTGATCGCGCGCACGAAGGGCTTCGGGCTTGCGATCGGCGCGCCGTGCGTCGGGTAATAGACGGCGTCGTCGCGCGCGAGTATCTTGTCGAGGCTGTCGAAATAGGCGGCCATGTCGCCGTCCGGCGGCGCGATCACC